>JAGQOZ010000080.1:0-11751 GCA_020426955.1 Planctomycetales bacterium | reverse complement strand
GTCGAAGTCTTGGACAGCGGCCTGATTCGCTTGAAAGACAATGATCCTAATGTAAACGCGGTGATGGATCTGGATATCACCGGTGTTGATACGATTGGGCATCGCCTGGTGATTCAGAACAGTCGCAGGATCAAGCTTTCGCCGACTTCTCAAGACGCCGAAGCCAACGCCATTAATTTGACCGGCGTCGGAGCGGGCATCGCACATGCCATCACGCCTTACGGTGGGGTGTTGGCGCAACCATCGCGGCTGTTTGATCCGGTAGCGCACGTGAATGTTGCTCGAGACTCCATTGAACTGGGCACCGGGCACGGTTTGGAAGAAGGCCAGCCCGTGGTTTATTCACGCTTTGGTCAAACGGCGCTACAAATCAACGCGGCGGGCGACGATTTCAATCACGCTCGGTCCGAAGCCGGTAGCGGTGGCTTGGTGTCCGGGGCGGCTTCGTTTGCGTCGACCGATGCGAACAGTAACACTCGAGCTTTCATTGCGGATGGTTCGGCAGGAAATACCGGCCAGATCGAAGTGGCGTCCCTGTTGATTCAAGCCACCCATAACGCTCGCTTCGACAGTTCCACCAATTCGCTGCAAGCATCGGCGGTGGGTTTCAGCGGTTCGTGGGCCACCAACGATGTGGACGCCACCGTGGTGGCGGATGTAGGTAACTACGCTGACATTGTCACGCAAGACGTACAAATTCTTGCCACCAATCGCACTCGGAAAGATATCGTCAACGGAAATAACGTTCAGGCCGGTTCGGGTGGCGTGTTGCAAGGAAATGCGTCGGAAAGTGAAACCGATATCAACAATGACACGCTGGCCACCTTAGGCAACCACGTCACGTTGGAAGTGGAAGGGGACGTTTTTAGTCCCGGCAACTTCCTGGTCAGTGCGTTTAACGATGTCGAAGGGGAAGACGACGTCCAGTTGGATACGGGCGGCTTGATTGTCGGTTCGGGAGCGACCAGTAACATTCGACTGAACGAAAACAACGCCACGGCAGCGATTGGGGACCATTCGAATATTACCACCGTGGGTGATGTGGATTTGCAAACCAGAAGCCGAGGCATCTTGAAGACGGAACCGTCCGTGCATACCTACGGTTTGGCGTCGGCGGCGGTGGTCGATTCGCATGTGGTGGTTAACAGTCAGAATACGGCCAGCATCGGCGACAACACCAACGTGACGGCACTGGGCGAAATCAATTTACTGGCGGGGCGGAATCGCGAACGAGCTAGAAATTTCTTCCAGCTCACGTCTCATGGCGACGCGCTAAACGCTTCGTTCTTGCCCATTGACGTGCTGCAATCGAACGTGGATCTGTACCAAAATCATGCGGTCGACGTGGGAGCAGGTTCGGTTCTACGTGCAGCGCAAGATGTGAATCTGATTGCCGAAGAATTGGCCACGGCGGAGATCAAGGCGTACGGTACGGGCAAGAACTGGTTGGCGGCAGTTTCCGCCGGCATTGATGCTTTGTTCGGCAGTAGCGGGATTTCAGAAGAACTGCAGGGTGGTTCGTCTACCAACACTAAAGACACGTTGGTCAATGTGGATGGTTCCATCGAAGTGGGGATATTGAAAGACCGAGCGATCACGATTGACAAGGGTTCAAATGTAGTAGACGAAGCCAGTATTGTCGAAGTAACTCAAAACGTCGGCGATATCGGTTCGACATTCAGCATTGAATCGGTGGCGACCAATTTGGTGCAGCAGCGCATTCGCCTGCAAGACTTGATTCAGGAGTATTCCGGCGACGCGGAATCCCAGGCAGCGTACTTGGCTGAATTGGAGCTGATTGAACAGCAAATGCGAGACCTCGGGCTGGAAGGCGAAGCACCGGACGGCACCAAAGTCTTTGACAATTCGTTGACCGCACCGTTCATTACGCTGGATCCGATTCGAGCTCAATCGGGGACTATCTATGTGCAAGGAGCCAGCTTGACTGGTTCGGGCAGTTTGAACGCACCCGGTGACGTGACTGTTTCCATTGTGAACAATAGTCCAGCGTACTTGCGCTTAGACAAGATTGAGATTCCGGATAACGAAGGAGGCCGAGTTCGTTTTAATGCGGTGGAATTGGCCAGTGCCGCAGATCTGGTGAATGGTTTGAACTTCAGCGGAACGATTACGCCCGCGAATGATTCGGCGCCCCCTTCGATTACCATTGCTAATACGTTCAATGAAGACGATCCCAGTAATCAGTCGGCGCCCTGGAACGAATTTGGTACGCCAGATATCGAAGTTGTGGGTGACATCGATAACCTGCAGGGCGTCGTCAATATTTCGGCCGAAGGCAGCGTGATTTCTCGAGCTAACATGAACGCCGGAACTCTGGACATTTCTTCCGGCCGAGACTTTGTGTTGACCGCCGCAGACGCCTTGTTCCATACCGGTGGTGATCCAGGTAGTCAGCAAAGTGCGTGGAATTCATTGCAGTCCACGATGGAGGCGCAGGGAACGTTAATGCAGGTCTTAGGCCTTATTTCCTTTAAGTCTAACGAACCAGACGCCGGCGCTGCGACAACCGCCGTCAATGCCGCACCGATTAGCAACATCATTGCCGCGAATAACGTCTTGATCGGTGCGCAACAGCTGAACGTCAACGGCATCATTCAAAGTGGTTTGAAAGACTTGCAAGTCAATATCACTCCGGCGGTGCAGTCGCAGATTGATGCGGCCGAATTTGCTTATGGCCGAACCACCAGCGATCCGTTCTTTCGCATCACCACGGGCGGTCTAGAGCCGCAGGTCGATCCGGGCACAGGATTGGAATTTATTGCGCAAGAGAACAACCAGAATATTCGCGTGTTCTACAACGCATTGGAAAATCGAATTGAAGTCAATGCTGCTCGAGTGCAAGGTGGCTTCATGAGCTTGACCGGGCAGATGCTTAGCACGGGCGGAGGTGAAGTGCGAGCGTTGGATGGTTACGGTCGAATTCAGATCAATAACACTACGTCCTATCCCGTACTGCTGAACGAACTGGATACTAGCAGCGGCATTGAAGGTGTGATTCGAATCACCGACACGGGCCAGACCAACGCCTCGGGCAAACCGTTGGTCACGGTGTTCGAACGCATCGGCAACGATATCAAGAAGACCGAACAATATTTGGATACGCCCGGAATTGGTTCTTTCCATCCTGCCAACGGAATTGCCAGTAACACGATTACGCTGAACGCATCAGTGGCCACTGGTTTTGCGAATGGTGACAAACTGCTGTACCGCAGTAAAGGTGGTGCGGCGATTCCTGGGTTGACTGATCGAGGTATCTACTACGTCACGGGATTGAGTCAGCAAAACGTGAACGGAGATGTTGTGACCACGTTGCAGTTGGCAGCGAGTCCGGGTGGTGCGGCGCTTTCGCTGGGAACGCTTCCCAATGCGGCGCTCAGTCATGAATTGACCAAGATTGTCAATTCCTCCACGGTATCTTCGGGACGCACAACTTCTTATTCGCCCAAGTCCACGGGTGCGCGTTATTTTTGGACCACGGGCCAAGATTTCACTCGGACCACCAAAACAACTTACCGCAGTTCGGCCTGGCTGGGCGCAGATGCCTTGGCCGCAGATCCATCCAACATCTATCAAGGTCCATCGTACACGTACGGTACACCTCGTCCATTGCGAGAAGGTTCGTATGTATCGAATTCGTTGCCGTCTGGTTTGTCAACTTCGTCCAACTACACCTACGAATTTGAACGCATTGCATCGTCTTTCCAGTTCGATCCCAAGGTCGATGTGAATTCTGGAACCGAAGAAATCACGCTGGGCGACGCGGCCGCTGCATTTGAAGTGAACGAAAAAGTGATCTACCGAACCGATGGTGCATCATCGCCAATCGGCGGCTTAGCCAACGGCGTGGAATACACCGTTCTTGCCGTCACGGCGACTACGATTCGCTTGAATGCCAACATTACCGCTCACGCTACGGATGGGTTGTTCCACACCATTGAAAAGAAAGAGCAGTCGTCGGAACGCAACTGGAGTACGACCACGTGGTACGGCAAGACGACGTACTACAAGGAAGTGACCAAGTGGCAGGACTTCAAGAACATTCACACGCACAGCATCAAAGCGGACAGGCCGTTCAATATTAACTTCATCGGTTACGATACGGGCGCTGTCAACGTGGCTTCGGGCGGTGACATTTTGCTGAACGGCAACATTCAGAACCCGTCTGGAAACACCACACTGACTTCGACCGCTGGGCAAATTGTCCAATACAACGACGACGCCAAAGTAGGCGGCACCAATGTGACGCTGTCGGCCGCAACGGGCATCGGGGCGCTTGGCACCGTGCGTACCGATCTGACCAATGGCAACGGCATTCTGAACGCCACTTCGGCTGCCGGAGATATCAAGCTACGAGAAGTTTCGGGTAGCTTGACGGTCAATCAAGTCACGACGGCCTTGGGAACTGGCGACGTGACGGTGAGTTCGCAGCAGAGTCTGTTTGCGCAGAGCAGTTCTAGTCAGGTGCGAGGCAGCTTTGTGGAACTTCACGCCGAGTTAGGCCAAGTAGGTGACTTGGACGGCGTCACGTTCACCGTGGATACAGGTTCGAACGAACGAGACGGTTTGGCGGTGACGTCGCTGGGTGAAGTCAGTATAACCGAAAAGACCGGCGATTTGCGCTTGCGGCGAATTGACACTAACGGCGGTGAAGATATTTCAACCGTTGATCAAAACGGAACGCCGCATGATGTGCGAGTGGTCATTGCGACGGGCAGCCTGATTGATGCCAATACGACTGAAAGCCGAGATCCGCGTACTGCCGAACAGTTGCAGTCTTTGTACGAAAAGCTGTTGGCCACGGAAGCGACCGCTCAGCAAGCCATCGACACCACGGTGGAAGCCTACGAATCGACCAAGTCAGACGAATACCACCAATACTGGACCACTCGCCGCTCACAGCCGCACCAGGCGATGGACTATATCACAAAGACAGCGGTTTCGGCCGGACGTTTGTTCTACTTGGTCGTGGATGGAGACCAACTCCAGTTGGCCAATTCGCCTCAACAAGCCGAAGCTGGCTCGATCTTAGAACTCGATGCCAATGGCTCCACCGGCGAACACGGTTTCGCGTACGGCGATGGTATCGGCTTTGATTCGACGCATGCCATCGAACGCATGTCGACTGCCTTTACCGCCAATCAAACCTTCTTTGCGATTGTCAACGGCAGCCAAGTGCAGCTGGCTTCCAGCAACGGCAACGCACTAGCAGGGACGGAACTGCCCCTGGATGTGGATAACGCCACGGGCACCGTGCATGGCTTTACGGCCGGCGGTGGTAGCAATTTCAATTCCACCACGGCGGTCGATTCCGGCAACGATACGATTCGCATCGCCGGGCATTCGTTTGCAGATGGCCAAGCGGTGGCGTATGTGCCTGCAGCCGGAAACATTGGGTTGACTGCGGGGCAAATCTACTTTGTCAAAGTGGACCCAGACGACGCCGATTTGTTCCAGTTGACCACGGACGCAGAACTGGAAAGCGTAGCGGACTTGACGTCGGTAGCAGGTAACCAAACGCACCAAATCCTGCCGGTCATCGCGTTTGATCCTCGCGGAGCTTTCTCGGCGGCGACCGATGCTTTCAATCTTGGGACACACGGCTTGACGACCGGCACGGCCATCAAGTACGTCACTGTCGCGGGTGACACACCCGTGTCACAGATTACCGGCGACACGAATCAGATTCGCATCCCAGCACATGGCTTCAGTGATGGTGACGCGGTGGCTTATGATACGAACGGATTCCAAAGTTCCATTGGATTGTCGGCCGGCACGTTGTACTACGTAAAGGTCGATTCGGTGGACTTGATTCGTTTGACCACGGACGCCGGATTGTCGAATGTTGTTGATATTTCGCCCACGAACGACGGTTCGCAACATCGCTTGCTGGACGTGAAGACGTTTTCGCCAGGCACGGATTTGTCAGCGGCCAATGACGACATTGTGCTGGTGGGACATGGATTTGATACCGCGGATCCGGTGACCTATGTCAAACCGGCGGGGACCGCGATTGCTACCGTGGACCGCATCAACTTGGAGGGCCAGACGGTCTATTTGAAGTTGGTGGCAGCCAATCAGTTCCAGCTTTCGCTGACTCCGGGTGGAGCAGCAATTGACTTGAACAACGTACGAGTTGCCGGTAGTCAGCATCAATTGCACGCGGGCGGCGCAGTGGGCGCGTTGTTTCATCCGGTCAATGACGTGGACGCCGCAAGCGATACCATTACGTTGCCAGCCGGACATGGGCTGAGCAACAATCAGGCAGTGACGTATCGTAGTTTGGTTTATGATGCCAACTACCAAGTGACTTTAGCGGGGCACGAACTAGACGCGTATGAAAGCTACTATACGGATCTGGGAACGGCCGATGGTTTGAGCGGTAGTGCGTTGTCGGACTTTGTTAGTGGTGCGATTCAAACCATTCAAAACAAGCGAACTGCGGAATACCATTCGCTGCACGTCATCTACGGGCAGGTTGGAAATCTCGGTTCCGGTTCGACCTTCGACCCTGATGCTTACAACGCGAACTTCGCCTACAACGCTAAAGGGTCTAGTCCGGAATTCGCATTGGCGGATGTGGATGGTTCGACGGAAACCATCTCGCTGGACGCCAAGTTTGAAGACCTGCAAGCGGTTGTTTATCACCACGGTGGCGGCACCAGCCTGGGCGGGCTGACCAACGGCCAAGCGTATATTGTGGTGGCCGAAAGTTTGTCGTTTGGCAGCAGTGCGGTCAGTTCGGTAAATAATACCATCAACCTGGGTAGTCACGGTTTGTCCGACGGAGACGAATTGATTTACCGCTTCAGCGATGGCGGCAATGCGAACAATTTGCCACTGACCGGTTTGGAGATCCAGCAGGCCTATACGGTAGAAGTTGACAGCGGAAATGCGAATCTGATTCGGCTATATGACAGCAACGGTTCTGTCGTTGACCTGGATGCCACCGGCGCAGCGGCGGTGGGCCATCGGTTTAGTGTGGTGGACTTCGACCGCTTCCAGCTGGCCACCAACCTGCAAAACGCTACCGCCAATCCTCCAGTGGTAGTCAACTTGAATGCAGCCGTCGGCGATGCGTCAGGACATTACTTTACCGATCCGTTGCACAACACGTTTGACAAGAATTCCGTTAGCGGCAATCAGATCACGCTGCAGCATCATGCGTTCACGACAGGCCAGGCAGTTCAATACAAAGCGAACGGTGGCACGCCCATCGGTGGCTTGGTGGACGAAGGCGTCTACTATGTCATGCGAATCGACGGCGCGACCGTTCAGTTAGCCAACTCGAAACAAGACTTTTCGTTTGAACCGGCCAGTGACGTCGCGACGAACGTGATTACGATCGGTGCGAACCAACTGCAGGACGGTCAAGCTTTAATCTACGCAGCGAACGGAGATTTGGCGATTGACGGATTGGTGGATGGTCAGACGTATTACGCTCGAGTCACCGGAGTAGCCGGTGGCGGAGTGCGTTTGGCAGCCAGTTCGGCTGACGCGGTCGCTGGCGTGAATTTGATTGGGTTGGATCCCTCCACGGCTTTGGGCAGTTCGCATATGTTGTCCAGCCCCAGTGGCGTGATTTCGCTGGATACGACTTCCACCACAGGCAATCGCCATGAACTGTTTGAAGCGGGGGCGTTGGCTTCACGAGCAGCTTGGAGCGAAAGTCAATTGAACAATTCGCTGCCCGCGTCGCTGCTTCGTCCCAAAAGTGTTTCTGGAACCAGCGCCGCAACCGAAGAAGCGAACATTGTTGGCAATAACATCACGATCATTTCTTCAGCACAAAGCATTGGTTCCACCGCCGATTTGTATCGAATTCGCATGGCCGATATTGCGGGGCTGAGCGGACCGGATCGAGAAGAATTGATGCTATTGTTGGGCGGCGCAGAAAAGGATGATGTCACGTTCTATTCAGACGAAGACGCCACCGCCGTCATGGAAGCGGATGACTTGAATCTGACCGCGATATGGTTAGAGATTCAAGTCCAAGAAGACGTGGACGTGGCCAGCGCCGGTGTGGTAGATGCCAATGCCGCGCAGAATCTGTTTGTAGGTTCGGAAATTGACATTCTGATCAATCAATTCCTGGCCGGTGGCAGAACCATCGTGAAAGGGCAGAACAATCTGTTCGATGCCACTCCGGGTAATGATCAAGTCAATATTCAAAGCGGAACACTCGTGCTAGAAGGTGAAACGGGCAGCATTGGGAGTGTGGACGATCCGTTGATCTTGGATGTGCAAACGGGCGAATCCGTGACCGCTCGCGCGAACACGAATATCTTCCTGGTGGAAAACGATGGCGACATGGAGATCAATTCGATCAACGCCACCAACGTCGATCTGTTGACCATCAACGGTGCCATGGTGGATGCCAATAACAACGGCAATTGGAATCTATTTGCCGATACGGTGCACCTGCATTCGGCAACCAGCATCGGTGCCCTGGGAAACTACTTGGATACGGAAGTCAGCGTGAGTCTGAACGCGACAGCGCCCGGTAATATTCACTTGAACGAAGTGAACGACGTGGGTACCGATGGTGGTGTAATGCGAGTCGGTTTGGTGCATTCCACGTCGGGCGATGTTTATTTAAGTGCCTTCGAATCGATTGTGTCGGCGTCGGCCAATGATGTGACGGCCGATGTGGTGGCGAATAACGTGACCATTGACGCGGGAACCAATGGCGTCACCGGCACGATTGGTCGTTTTGGTGCTGATCTGGATATCAATTCTGCTGCGAATGGTGCGGGCGTGCTAACCACTTCCAGTACGCAAAGCACGCACTTGACCGAATTGGCCGGAGATTTGAGCCTGTTCACCGTCAATGTGAACAACGTGGGTGAAACCGCCTTTATTGCGGTCCCTTCGGGTGCGGTGATCAATGCCAATGTCGGCAACGCCAACGTGTTGTCAGGTAAAGCATGGTTGTTTGCTCTGAATGATATTGGTTCGGCCGCAAATCCGATCGCCACGACGGTGGGCAATATTGAAGCTCAGTCCACCACGCAAAGCGTTTACGTCATGAATGACGGCGCGTTGGAAGTGGGAGGCGTGATTGATTCAGTCGCCGGCAATTCGGCCAGTGGTATCGTTGCGGCGCAAACGGTCTTGCTGGGCGCGGCTAGTCCGATCGAAGTTACAGAAACGATCGTTTCTGCCAAACAGATTGTGGTCATTTCCACGGACGATGATGACGATTCGCCAGGAAACGAAGATCATTTGACCATCGCCGCAGGAGCTCGTTTGGAAACCAACGGCGCCGTCGGAACGCCGATTGCTGAATTGGTGGAATCACAAACCTACTATGTCCAAGTCAACGGCAATGACATCAGCTTGCTGGATGGACCTGTGGGAGTAGGTAGTCCGATTGACATTCAAACGTTGGACGCGGCCGCTTTGGCCAGCACGCACTTCTTGACGCCTACCATTACTAACGGTGTGCCCGTTGGAAACTTGGCCAGTTTCCAAAGCAAGTCGTTCCTGGGTTCGGCTGTGAACGCCGCCAACAACACGATTACCATTCCCAATCATGGGCTCAGTAATGATGATCGAGTGATCTACACGACCAGCGGAACGATTACCTTACTGGCCGGTGATGACTTGATTGTGGAAGAAGGCGCGGACGTCATTGCCGTTTCCAAGATTTTCATGTATTTGGATTACGGAGATTCCGCGACCGAACCGGCAGCGGCAGATCCGGTGACCAGCATTGATGAAGTGGGGCTGGCGAATCGAGCGGAAGCCAGCATCGACGGAACGCTGTCGGCAACCGAAATTTTCCTGTTCGGCGGAGACGATCACGACGCCGCCTACATCAGTCCGGAAGCGATCAGCGGTCATATTCGAATTCAAATGGGGCAGGGCAATGATCAAATCTTTGTCAATCAATTGCCAACGATTGTCACGTCCCATGACCGACCGGGTGATGGCGTGCCTGACCTGATTCGCGACACGCTGGATTTGGACGGGCAAGCGGGCACGGACTTCTACATTGTGCAGATCACCGATACGCAGGCCGATCCAGATCTGCCGGCTGACTATATCATCAACGTGCATGATTCGGGCGCTGCGGATGACGGTGCCGATCAATTGGAAATTCACGGAACGAATCAAGCGGACACGTTCTTGGTCCGGCGATACTTTGTCGCTTCGCTTTCAGGAAACGAAGAAGACGGATTCGCGCCCCAATACCAACGTATCAACTATGACGAATCCATTAACGCTCGGCTGCGTATCCATGGTCACTTAGGCGACGATCTGTTCGCCACAGATGACAATAGCACCATCACCACGTTGGACGGTGGTGACGGCGTAGACGAATTCCGCTTTGGACAATTGTTTGGCACAGAACGAGATGCTTCGTCGGGCGTAGCGCCGGGAGATGAAATCAATACCGTTCAGACCACTCGAGGGTTCCTCAGCAACGGCGTTAGCTATCCCACCACCGCCTTGGGCGGCGATGGCGATGACGTATTCCATGTCTATCGCAACATTGCAGCGCTGCGGCTAGAAGGTGGTTTGGGCAACGATGAATTTGTGGTCCGAGCGTTCGCGTTGGCTGACGAAAACGATCCCACTCAGGCCAAGACCGACGTTTTGGGTGGCGATGGAGACGACTACATTCAATACGCCATCAACGCACCAGTTGGCATTGATGGTGGAAACGGTTCGGACAATGTGGTCGCGGTGGGATCTGAATTCGATGACAACATTGTCGTCACGGATTATGGCATCTTTGGCGCAGGGCTTAACATTCGCTTTGACAACGTCGAGAAAGCGGAAATCGATGCGGTGGAAGGAAACGACCACTTTTTCATTCAAAGCACCAACGCCGCTATTGTGACGACACTGATCGGAGGTTACGGGCACGATACGTTTGACGTCATGGGCGACGTGACGGAAATCATCATTAGCAGTACCGGGCAAGCTCGAACCGGCATGATCAACCACAACGTGGTGAGTAACGATCCGAATTACGACGGCGTGGGCGTGGCAGGAATCCGGCTGGATCTGGCCGACAATGATGCTGGCGAATCGGGCGTTTTGGTGCAGCCAACGGATGGCGCGACGGTGGTCAGTGAAAACGGTTTGACCGATACCTATGAAATCACGCTGCCAGGCGCCGCTCCTGCCACGGTTCATCCGATTTACTTAACCATTTCCGCGCCGCTGCCGCTGTTTGAAGAACAAATGCAGGACGGCAAGGGTGTCATGGTCTCGCTGGACGGAGTGGTCTTCCGACGCTCGGTGACCATGGTCTTGGACGATGCAGCCGATTGGGGTGTGCCGCATACAATTCATGTTCGAGCGGAAGATGATTCGCTGGAAGAAGGTGAAACTACAGTGGTCATCAGTCACAGCATCATCAGTGACGACGCCACGTACCACGGTATCCAGATCAACGACGCGCATGTTCGAGTGATCGACAATGACAAGCCAGGGCTGATTCTCACTCAGACGGACGTCAAAACGATGGTCACTGAAGGCGGTAACACCGATACATACGGAGTCGCTTTGACTCGAGCACCCGCGGTGGGAGAAACGGTGACGGTGTCTGTGACCGCCAATGCAGACGTCACTGCCAATCCTGCCACACTGACCTTTACCGCTGCCAATTGGGACACACCACAAACCGTCACCGTGACCGCGACCAGCGATGGTATTCGAGAAAACTTAGAGACCATCGAACTGGAACACACGTTCACTTCCGACGGCGCCATTTTCAGC
>JAGQOZ010000808.1 GCA_020426955.1 Planctomycetales bacterium | reverse complement strand
TCGCAACCACACTGGTTGGTGACTTCAACAGCGACGGTCAGCTCACGGTGGAAGATGTTGACCTACTTGCCGCCGCGACTCGAAATCCCGAACTAGATTCGCAGTACGATCTAACGAATGACGGCCAGGTCAACGCGGATGACATTTTCCATTGGGTCGACGAAATCAAGAACACGTGGGTCGGTGATGCGAATCTGGACGGTCAATTCGACAGCGCTGACATGGTTGATGTTTTCGGAGCCGGTCAGTACGAAGATGCCATCTTAGCCAATTCAACGTGGTCCACCGGAGATTGGAACGGCGATGCCGAATTCGACAGCAGCGACCTCATTTTCGCCTTTCAACATGGTGGCTACGAAGCCGGCGAAAAAGGGGTCGTTGCGGCCGTCCCCGAACCATCGTCGAGCCTGTTGGCCGTAATGGCAATTTTCGCTCTTTCTCTTTTTCGCTTCCGCCAGCGATGAAACGGACTATGTGATTGCCTATTCCAGTGGCGCCATCCGGAGCGAGCTTGTGCCGATTTGATTCAACCCTCTCGTCACTGAGTAACCGGATGGCGCCGGGATACCTTCCATTCTCAATATCGCGACCTGTGACCAATCGCGAGGCAACCATTAGCCAGAATTCGAAGTGCGTATCCTTCCTTGTTCTGGCTTCGTCGGAACCAGAACTCACGAACGGGACAGCCATAGAACGAGTCAAATAATCAAGAACTGCGTGTTTTTGACTGGCATTTCTGTCGGCTCATTCGTTTGACGAGGAGTAGTTCCAGGAAAAACGCCATGCACGACACCCTGATGAGCCATGAACGCCAGTTATTAATTTTTTCGTCACGTCACTCCCACGAGGTGCCCAAATGAAACGACTATACTTGATGACTCTTCTTCTCTTCGGAGTTGCCGCTGCCGCATCGCACGCACAAGAATTCCCCCCACCCCATATGCCAGCGCCATACCCGTGTGATGAAGCGAGTGGCGTCTTGGCATTCCCTCAATTCTTGAACCCAATCTGCGTACAAACATCGTCGGGTCGAGATGTTCCTGTCGGCGAGGTACCGGCGATCGGAAGTGACGTCCTGATCAACGTTGATGCGACGGTCACGGTGCCCGATGGCCAGAACGTCGTCGATGTCTTCCAAATGTACAACGGTGAATTCAAATCGCCACCCGCACTGGAATACACGGCGGTTTTCAACTGGGCCACGCCCGCCGGAGAGCCGGTCATGGCCGACCCTGAAACACTTGTTTTTCGAGGGTGGGTAGGCAATTTCAACTACGCGCCGCCGAAGGTTCTACCCATTACGTATGTCAACGCTGCTGATCCGGAGATGGATATCGTTCCAGCCGAATTCGAATGGATCCTGGACGAAGCAACAGGAATGGCCATCGGAGCGAAGATTGAAAACCGAGTCTTTGAAGCACTGCCCACGGAAATCTTGCCGCAGATCGAGCGGTATCATTGGCAAATCGATGGCCTGCCTTCCGGTACCGAGATCAACTATACGAAGTTGGTGACCGGCGGAGAGCATGTCGCGGTTCCTGAGCCATCATCACTTGTCCTTGGCGCCGCATGCTTCGGCCTCCTACCGTTGCTACGACGCAAACGACGTTGATATCGATTGCGAATTGCCGGTGGCGACGCTCGCCGCCGACATTTCTGTTGACTCGGAGAGTTCGGGAAATCGACATGCACTTAAGCAATATCCGACGAACCGCAAGTGTTCTCGCCACGTTTCTTGTAATTATCAGCGGCGTGACAAGTCAGAGTGGCGCCGAAATCGTTCATCATTGGCGATTCGAAGAGGACGCCTTTCTAGCGGACTCGATCGGCGGCGCGAATTTGGAAGACCGTTCGGCCTTTGGTCAGCAATTATCGACGCTGCCGCGCGACAATGACACACTAGCCGGGCAATACTTTCCGTCATCACTGGCAGGTATCGGTGAGAATCGGACGGCGCTGGAAAGCACCAGCTCGGCGCGAAGCTATTTCGCCAACAATACGACGCGTAAGTTTTGTGAAGACGGTGAACAATTTGGGGCCGCTTTCGCTTGCGCAATGTCAAACTATCATTTGTATTTTGGAAGTATTGCTCGCCCCATCACAAAGGTTGTTTTGGCGTTCTAAGACGGAAACTAATCAGCCAAATAACGCAACGTGGAGTACCGGCGACTGGAGCGAGAATGGCCAGTTTTCTTCCAGCGACTGGTAGCGGCGTTTCAAATTGGCGACCGCAAGAAAGACTTTGTTTGCGTCGCTGTTCCGGATCGATCGCCGGATGGCTTGATTCAATCTGTCACATTGGTTGATGCGGCAAAAGCGATATGTCGTCCGGATGTATTGTTGATTGTGGCCCGGGCAAGGTAGAAAGATTATGGCAGGAGACTGTTGCCTGCGAGACCTTGCACCAACGCAGTGCCCAAGCCATCGCGTCAAGTTGTGCGTTGGTCAGCAGAGTCGATGGC
>JAGQOZ010000807.1 GCA_020426955.1 Planctomycetales bacterium | reverse complement strand
GAGTGCATGCGCAGGGATAGATCTGATTGGACGCCAGCAAACGCTGCAGTTGCATTTCGTAGCGATCGATTGAAGCTGTTTGGTAATACGGTCCTTCGTCCCAGTCCATTCCCAACCAAGACAAAATTTCAATCGCCTGTTGGTCAGCGCCGGGTTTGATCCGAGGCCCATCCAAATCGTCAATGCGCAGGACGATTTGCCAATTATTCTGCCGAGCCATCGCCCAATTGATCAAGAACGTCCGCGCATTTCCTAAATGCAATGCACCGGTGGGCGAAGGAGCGAGTCGAGTCTTCCGAATGGCAGTGGTCATGGAAACAATATCATCGAATTAGACCGCCGCGGCACTGACAACATCTTGTCCAGACGATTTTTGGCGATACAACCAAATCGCTGCGCCAATCGCCATTGCCAACAATACGCCGGAAAGTAAGGGACGTACCACAAACCAAGCAATCGCAATGGTCACCAGCGATATGACCGCTGCGACTAAGAACGCCACAAACACGATCGCACCTTCCAGAAGCTTACCAACAAACGGAATGAAACTCAGGACGGCCCGAACGGGCCCCATGATTAAGCACAAGCCAATCCACATGCCAATAAACCCGCCGGCGCGCAAAAACCAGCGTTTGATTGCGGCCTCGGTGCGTTGTTGGGCGATGACTTGCTCTTTAGAAAGCAAGCCCATGTACAGAATCTCTTTGGCAATGCCTACCCTGGTTTGGTAGGGCCGAAAGGTGGATTCATGCTGTTCGGCCATGACCGTCACCTCTTGTCGAGGATCAATCATGAAGACCTCAACGCGTTCGTCACCAATCTGCGGCGCATTCGGATCGCCAGTATAAAAATCTCCGTTGTGGATACGGCCGACCGGTTCCACTTGCGACGCCTGCGTTTCCGAAAGCGGATAATCTCGTTCGTTCCTGATTTGTTTGATCAAACCACTGGAAAGCTGGAACTCACCAAAGGCAACTTGCTGAGCCAGTTGGCTGCCGTCGTGAAAATGTTGTTGCGAACCGTCATTGGAATGACCAGCTTCATGAAAATGGGACGAATTCACCGGTTCGGAAACCCATTCCTTGGTATAGGTGTACTCCGTGTGGTTGTCGCGTTCACGCCGATCTTCCGTCCACTGGTAAATCCACGACTCCCACCGCAGGCGAATGGCATTTTCGCGAATTCCAAATTCAGCAAACTCCAAAACTTCTTCGGTTTCCGCGGTATGAGCGGCATGTATCAGTTTACCTTGATTGGCAGGCTCAATCCGTTCGGCCGAAACGTCCGCCATTGCAACCCGTTCCATCTCGGTGATGGCGCCCGTCTGCCGTACGGCGTCTCGTTCGTTCCACGCTAGCAGCACGACTGCGGCGAATGACAACAGGAACCCAAAAACTGTCCCGACAATGACATTGCCGACGCGTTTGCCAACACTCTTGCGCACAAAAACCATTTTTCGTCCGAATCGTTCGTGATTTTTTTCAGAAAAAACAGCCCCAAAAAGCCTACCACGGACTTTGATCCCTGGCCACAGGTTTTTGTCACGTAGCGGTAGAACGAACTACTGAAAAAGGTTGTGTGTGCGCTAAGTAACAGAATAGAGAAAGTGTCACCCTCGATCCGGTCGCCACGATCCGATCCCACACACGATCCAGTGCCCTGGATACACCTTGCTGGTGCGAACTTGTACAGATCGCAAAAGAGCTAGAAACGCGGAGGCGCCGACGTCGCAGAGTTGAATGTTGTTTCTCTGCGCTTTGGCGTTTCTTATTTCCCGCTGGTTGGTGCCATCCATAATCACCAACTCTGACTAATATACGGGTGTTCCGGTTTGATCGCTCCTGAGAAGTTTGGATCTCGCTGTTGTACTACGTCCCATCGGGTCGATGCCTGATGTTTCTTAGATCAAGATTTCTGAATTGAAATCTGCATCGAGGACGCAATCGAGAAACGCATGGGATTGTAGCCGTTGCAATTGAATTGTTCGTGCACCGGTACCGGCAACCGGCTTTCTTGGAACATCTTCCAAGCGAACTGCGTATGACTTCGCTTTAAAGAAGCCAAGTCAACTGGAAACGAGCATCCTGAACGTACTACCCGTCTACAAGGGAAAGTCAAGCATTACCGTTCGAGCCGAATGATTCTTGAACTTGATCAAAAATCCGGCCCGACAAAAGGAACTGTGACAACCAGCTATCAGCGAAGAACATCGTCGACGTTGGCGTTCCTTTCGTCCTTCGCCATCATTTCGCTGTGCCCTGTTCTGGGTGAAATGATGGCGAAGGACGAAAGGAACAACCAAAACAGCTCCAAAACAAAAATGCCCAACTTTTACCGCGCTACCGGTACGTACTACTTGACAAGCAAGGACATATAGCGGTTATTTGGCGATTTACGGGTGAAATTTTGAGCAAGTACTCCAGTCCCGACTCCAACTCCACTAACAATTGTACCGAAAAACGTAA
>JAGQOZ010000806.1 GCA_020426955.1 Planctomycetales bacterium | reverse complement strand
TTAGGTCAATTTTCAGCGGCCGAAACAACGCACGCATGGCACGTACGTTATTCACCGTGTTGTGGGTGGTCAACTTCTCTTAGTTTACAGTCGATTCGATCCAGATTCATCAGGCCTCCGGCATGTGTGGGATGCGCGAACACGACAAACAAGTCGTGCGTTCCGGTTGTCGGCGAGATGGGCTCTTTCAGCGAATAAAATTCTTCCCAATGGCCATTCACGTTGATTTCTGTCGAACCAACGACCGGCCCGTCCACGGCATCAATCCGCAGTTGGATAGAACCACCTGCGCCAGCGGATGCGACGTGCAGTTCCATGCTTTCGATGGCCGCAAAGTTTAACGCAGCAAATCGCAGGTAATGTCCGTGATTGATGGCACCCACGAATTTTGCGTTACTGGCCGCTTGGCTGTCTAACAACATCGGCCCGTGTATTTCATCGGCATATTCGGCTTCCAGTTTAGGGTTTCGCAGCGTTACGCGTTGGCTGACATCGATCGGTGGTGCCCAGGGCGAACCGCCGTCTTGATAGTTCGCCACCAATTGAATGTGGCTGATCGCTTTTTCCAATGTGCCAATATCTACTGAGTTGACAAATCCGGGTGACACAATCACCGCCGAATCGGGCTCTAACGAATAGACCCAACGCACCATTTCTTGGATTTCGTCGTCGGTATGTTGAGCGTGAGGTATCATCGGGACTTTGCCCCAAACACCGGTCGACCCCAAACGAACTCGTTCCACCGATTTTTCCAACGCGTCTGGTTGATGGCGATACTTGTTGGCCACTTCCAGCAATGGCGGACCAACTCGTTTCTGTTGAACGGCGTGGCAGTTAAAGCAATCGCTGGCTTTCATCAATTGCAATCCGGGCGGACCCTGGTTGGCGTCGTCCGCTTGTGTCGGGCCGCTCAGCAAACGGATATTGGTTGTCGTGCGGTTAACGGCTTCCGAGGCGATGAATTCCAAGTCGAATTGCTGGACGGCGTCTTCGTCATTGGAACCATCTTCTTCGTCCGTAATCTGCAATTGATAGTCAATCGATCCGGTTGGCGGAAAGAAATCGCCGTCTTGCGGGTAGGCAAATGTCAACTTTGGCGGCGAATTGCCTACCAACACCGGAACGGTTGACGATCGTGCCGCTCCGTCCGAATCGGTCACGGTCAATTCCACGTTGTAAACTCCCGGCTGGTCAAACGTGATTGTCGGATTCGCTTCACGCGAAATTACATTGCCTTCAAGCGAAGTCGGCGAGTTCGCAACATCGGATTCGGTGATGGACCGGAAAGACGTCCAGCGGTATTCCAGTACATCGTCTTGGTCTGGATCGAACGATCCGGCACTGGAGAACGTCACACTCAACGGATGGCGGCCAATGTTGTTTGTAGCGGACGCTTGGGCCACCGGTAAACGATTACCGCGAATGTAGTCGATTCGCACCAAGCGAGCGTTCTGGTTGACGCCCCATGTATCGCCGTACTCCAGCACATACAACGATCCGTTGCGGCCAAAGGCCATGTCGATGGGACGAGCGAACGAGTGATTCGGCAAGAAACGCTCGATCGACTGGATCTGATAATGTTCGTCCAGATGGACCGCTTGGATCCAGTGCCGAGTCCATTCGTAAATGAACAAAGTCCGATGGAAGTGCGACGGAAATCGTGTGGCGAATGTGTTCGCTTGGTCAAAATAATAAACTGGCCCCGCGCACGCCGTACGACCTCCGCTACCCAGTTCGGGAAATTCGGGAGACTCCGCATAGGGATAATAGATGAACGCTGGCACAGCGGGCGGCAACAGCGAAATTCCCGAATTGTTGGGTGAATGATTTTCTGGCTTCGCAGGATCAAACTCGGGACCGATATCGCCTGTGGCAAAGTCGACATCATGATACGGTCGATTGTTGCCAACGAAGTAGGGCCAGCCAAAATTGCCGGCTTGCCGAGCTTGATTGATTTCGTCGTATCCGCGCGAGCCTCGTGGTCCATCGCCGCCCGCGTCGGGACCCACGTCGCCCCAGTACAGATGCCCCGTGACGGCATCCACGCTGATGCGCCAAGGGTTGCGACAGCCCATGACGTAGATTTCCGGTCGACCTTGGTCTGGATTCGAAAACAGGTTGCCGGCAGGGATTTCATACGAACCATCCGGCAACGGTTTGATTCGCAACACTTTTCCGTTGTAGCTTTGCGAATTGGACGCCGACTTCTGCGCATCGTACGGTTCGTGATCAGGACGTTCGTCAATCGGCGCGTATCCTTGCGAATCGCCTCCGGGATGCGTGTTGTCGCCAGTGCCGATGAACAAGTGTCCATCGGGACCGAATTCCAGCGATCCTGCGTGATGACAGCATTCACGGCGTTGTTCTTCATACTTCAACAGCAGCTTTTCCGAATCCAAATCCAATCGGTCTCCATCCAGATGAAAGCGACTGATGTGTTGTCCGGAAAAGTCAGGCGGAGAATAT
>JAGQOZ010000805.1 GCA_020426955.1 Planctomycetales bacterium | reverse complement strand
CGCCGGTCTTGCCGACGTACAATCCAGGCGTGTTCAAGTAAAGCGAACGACGTTCGTCGCGAGTGGTCACTAGCTGTCGAATCGGACGCGTCTGCCGGTCGACCGCTTCGTTTTCAAAATCGTCAGCCGATTGTGGGCCTACATCGAATAACATTTTCTGCACAACCGGTTCGCCGTCTGAGCGAACCTGTTGGGCGCAGTGAGTCGTTTCGTCTGGCAAGCAAATACCCACTAGCGAACATTTGGGACACTTTGGACTGTCATCCAATGGCGGCGGCATCCGTTGTGATTCGATTGTGTCACGAGCGTCAGCGATGATTCGATCTGTCAGAGCCAGCAGTTCATCATCAATGGCAATGCGAACTCGTTGCCGAGTTTCCCAGAAGAACAGCACGCCTTCGTCGCAACGATAACCGTTTTCGCGAAGCACCAACGCCTGCACGCACATTTGCACTCGTTCCGGATCCCAGGCTCCCAGCGAACCATCCTCCATTTGTTTGGGCGAACCTCGTTTGTAATCCACTGGCGTGGCCAAGTCTCCGTTCGCTTCAATCAAATCCAGCTTGGCAATGACGCCATAGTGTTCGCTGGACAACGTGACACTGCGAACATGAATCTTGCACTGTTCGATCGCATCTTTTACCGAAGGCAACGCGTCTTCTTTTTCGTCAACGCGTTTATGTCGCGCAGCACCTTCCAGTGTATAACGATTGTGTGCGAACAGACCTTCTACGAACTCCAAGTAGAACAGCCGAGGACAATAGGTGAATTCGTTTAGCATCCGAGCGGGAATGTATTGAGCGGCGTCGTCTCCACCCGCAGATGCGGTTCGCAGCACAGCGTGCTCCTTTGTCTTTTACCTGTTTTCGATCACTCGCACGCTAAACAACGTAACACGGAGTATCAACCACGATGTACGGTTGGCCGAGCGCTTCGATGACTCGTTCTCCTCGTCCTTCGCTCGGTCCAAGATTGATAAACAGTACTTGATCCAGGTGATGGTGGATGATGTCGGAAAGTTCGCTACGACACTGAATCAATTCGCTGGGCGAAAGCTGACATTCAAAGACGCTGTACTGAATGTGATCGCCCCAGTTTCGCATCGTTTTATAGACTTTACGAAGTCGTTTGTCGTCGCGAATGTCGTAGCAGATGACATAGGTTTGTCGCATGGTGATGGACTCGCTGATGGAGGCACACGAACCATCCGTGGCAGAAGACCCAGAACCGGTTATGGTATTTTGCAAACTCACGGATTGCAAGAAATTTCGCTTGCTGAACAACGGAGGTTGTATCAAATGGAGTACATCCATCGCCAAGGTCAATATTCCTGCTGAGTAACTGCGACAGGGACGACGCGGGCGAAGCCAACCCGCATCATCCCTGAACGGAAGCCATCCTCAAGCAGCCAGTTTGCTTCTCACCGAATTGTCAAAGAACGTATTGTTTTATCGATGATCAAGGAACGTTTCCGCATTCATGCGAAATCGCCCACCAGTTGTTCTCGCGTTCTATACTGCCGCCACGATTCGTTTGTAGTCCCGCCTTCAGGCGGAATTTTTTACGAGTGGACGTCCGCGTGAAGGCGAGGCAACAAACGACCTGCACTGGAACAAAACATGACGCTGACGACCTAGTTGTTGTGCAAGACAGCGTTGAGTTCACGGTCGCAAACAAAGCCGACACGGTCTGCTGCCAGCATTTGCTTTGCCCACGCACTGGCGTCTGTGTCAGAATTCGCCGCCACCACCGCTTTGATCACCGGGCGGATGCAATCCGCGATTTCCTCTGTCATCAATCCTTCGTCGCTGCATTCGATCTGATAACTACCCTGATCCATGAGTTTCAGCGCGAGCGATTTGACGGCATCCAGTTCGCCGAATTCAATCAGCTTCTGGAAACCTCGTTCGACCTCTTCGTAGGCGTACGAATCATAATCGAAGTTGTCGTTGAGCTGATATTCATTCACGACTGTCGCTCGATCGATGGCAGATTTGATATCGCTGATCAACAATTCCGCCGGCATTTCGATCGAAAGTGCCGCTTCTAGCTCTCGACGTACGTCATCTCGCTGTCGAGCCAACCGCACAACAAGCTGCACCAAATCAGCCTTGGGCAACTTCCCCACCGCATTGTCGATCAGTTCGAATCGATCAACCGTCAACTTCAGCTTGGGAACCCGCGTGGTTGCTAGTTTTCTCTTAGGCACCTTTTTCTTGCTCATTGGTTTCCTGTCTACCGGCTTCTACAGCTCGGTTACACCTTAGAATTAGGGTTGCCGGTAGTGGACGAGGCTACGAGTCCCAGTGTATCGACGCGCGGTCGGGACTCGTAGCCCCGTCCACTGCCCCAAAATCAAGTTGTCACAAAGCACTAGCTTGGAGCTTTCCTTGAGCTGAATTTACGGTTTGATGTTGGGATTCTTGCTCACTGTTGACGGGCTACTACTATTACAAAAAAAATACGCCTTTCA
>JAGQOZ010000804.1 GCA_020426955.1 Planctomycetales bacterium | reverse complement strand
CTGCCGGTGGCCACCGTCTTTCCATCCGGAGCGACCGCGACGGAAAACAGCGGTTCCACGCTGGACGTCCCCATATCTATTGCACGAAGCAATCGACCTTGTTGCATGTCCCAGATTCGCAGTTGGTGATCTTGGCCGACCGTGGCCAGCCTGTTTCCGTCTGGGAAAACGGCGGCTTGGTTCGCGCCGCCGGCATGCGATCCCACCAGAGTCGGTCGCGGCTGTTGGATCAAGTTGTCCAACACATGCCATTCGAAACCTCGTCGCTCTTCGCCCGCATTTGCCGGTAAGTGCCGATCAAGACTTTCCCTCGCTTGCTCTGGCCGCCGACTATCCCAAGCTTGAAACGCCAACTGCATGTCCGCAAGGTATAGCAATTCGGACACTCGATCTTCATTCAACCGAGACTGTTCCAACGCGGCTTCTGTGTTCTGGTTCGCTTGCCAAACCAACATGGCACTGGCGGCCAACGCACCGCACAATGCCAACACGCTCAGCACGCCAACGGCCACAAGTTTTTGATGTCGGCGAGTCCATTTGGCAAAGTGGTCCAACAGAGAAGGTCGTCTGGCTTCAATGGGATGCCCCGTGACAAAGCGACGCAAGTCATCTGCCAGGGCCTGAGCGGATTGATAGCGATCTATCGAATCATGCGCCAGAGCTTTTTGCAGAATCGTTTCCAAATCCACAGGAATGGTCGGATCGAATCGTCGCAACTGCGGCAACGCGTCGCCCAACGCGCGTTCGGTGGCCTTCTTGGCGAAAGGCGGTTTCAACATCAACAGTTTGTATAGCGTCGCGGCCAAGGAGAAGACATCGGACCGAGCGTCTGCCAAGTGGGATCCGGTCAGCTGTTCCGGACTCATGTAGGCGGCCGTGCCCACAATATCACCGTGCGCCGTCAACGTATCGTTGGTTTCCATACGAGCCAAACCAAAGTCGGTGACCCAAAGTTTGCCGTTTTGATCCAACAGCAAGTTCCCCGGCTTGACGTCTCGGTGGATGACACCTTGTTGATGTGCGTGATGTAAGGCTTCGGCTGCTTGAATGCCCAATTCGGCAATTTGTTTGTGTTGCCGAGCGGTCGACGAGGAAGCATTGGTTCGAACCGAATCGGAACCGGACGAATCGGCGTCCCCGGAACGAAACGAAGTCATCTGGTAGGTCTGGCCGGCAATGCGAGCATACCGGAGACTTTGAACCACTTCCGCCAAACTCTGCCCTTCAATCAACTGCATGGCGTAAAAATGGACTCCTCGATCTTGTCCGACAAAATAGATCGGCACAATATGGGGATGATCCAGGGTGGCGGCGGCGCGAGCTTCATTGTGGAACCGTTTGCGTTGCTTGGTATCCATGGTGGCCGCGAACGGCAGCACCTTCACGGCCACTCGGCGATTCAGCGACAACTGCACGGCTTCATAGACAATCCCCATGCCGCCGCGACCAATGGGCCGAATCAAACGAAAGTCCCCGATGGCAACCGTGTTGTTGAATTCGTCCGCTTCACTATCGACCGCCAAGTCCGGTGTCGACGCATGCAAAAAGTCTAGCGTTTCTAGCTGGCTTTCTAGTTCGTCCGCAATTTCCGCATTCTGTTCCAAGAACAGTTTCTTGGGCAAAGGCATGCCATTTTCCAGCTGTTCGATATACAGCTCCATTGCTGCTTGGATTTGGCGCTCCTTTGACAACGGATCTGAAGCGGGCGAACTGCTACCTGGCATTACGATGACCCTTCATCCAATTCTTGCTTGAGTCTGGCGATCGCTCGCCGCCACGTACTTTTCACGCTGTCCAGTGATCGTTGCATCTGCTTGGCGACGTCAGTGAACGACATGCCTTGTAAGTGACGCAGCACAATGACTTGACGATATTCGTCTGGCAATGCCTGCAACGCGTTGGCCAAGATGACGGCTCGCTCACGCCGCGATGCTGTTTGGCTGGGCGTCTCTTGTTCGGCAGCCACCACTTCGCCCGCGACAAATCCGCCCAGCATGGCCGAAGACTGGTCGACTTGCGTTGCCAGGCGACGTTCCAACTGGATATCGCGTGCTTGAGTGGTATAGCGGCGAATTTCGCTGGCAATCTGCGAGGCGAGGATCTTGCGTAACCACGCCATGAGTTCTCGTTCGTTCGAACCTGCGAAATCGCGTATCCCGTTTTGCACTCGAATACAGGTTGCCTGGACCACATCGGACGCCGAAAACTTTCCCTGAAATTGTCGCTCCAGATTCAATGTGGCCATCAGGCGAAGATAATTTTGGTACTGAATCAGGAGCTGTTCCAAGGAGTCCTGGCAGCCGCTGCGAGCTTGTTGAATCAAGCGATTCGTTTCGTCGGGCGAAGGTACGTTCATGCAGCAAAGTTCTGGAAGAACAATCGAAGCGATTCAGCGTCAACCGGCCAGACGCCAAACGCGTACCAGTCTAGCTGATTCTTTCGTTGCAAACAAATCTGGACGTTTCCCGACGACAGCC
>JAGQOZ010000803.1 GCA_020426955.1 Planctomycetales bacterium | reverse complement strand
TGGGCAATCCTTCCAGTCGTGTTGATCCGGACGGTTCGTTGGCGGACATGGGCTTCCAATTCGTGCCTCGAAAATTGCTCGGTGACGTAAACCTGGACGGCGTCCTGGATATTCGGGATGTTGATCGAATCTGCCAAGCTTTGTCGTCGCCAACTGGCGAATCTTGGGATCTGAACCAGGACGGATCTTTTGATGATCAAGATTTCAAGTTTTTATTGACAGCCGTTTTAGAGTCACCCGTCGGCGACGTGAATTTGGACGGAAAGTTTGATTCGTCTGATTTGGTCGCTGTTTTTCAGGCTGGACAATACGAAGACGCCACAAGAATGAATTCGTTTTGGAGCACGGGTGACTGGAACTGTGACGGCGAATTTACGTCAAGTGATCTTGTCATCGCGTTCCAGGATGGCGGATATCAAAATAGTTGAATTCAGCATGTTCAGACCGTTTAATCGTACAACCTGATTTTTCCCGCAACGTAACGCAAAATTCGCAGAGTCTTTCACCCGCCTAATCGTTGAAACATCCTCCATTAGCAGTAAAATGCGAACCAAGGTGAACTGCATTCCCGATTTCCAACCGCAGAGAAGAAATGCACATGTCAAAATCAAAACGACAAATTAAGAAATTGAACACGAAAACTCGACGCAACCCATTGCGAAGCCGCGATATTGAGTGCTTGGAAGACAAGCGATTGTTGGCCGTGGACGCGTTTGAACCCAACAATTTTGTGTCCCAAGCCTCCAACCTTGGCAGCGCCAATCAAACCATCGGTTCTTTGTCCATTGATCCGGTAGCGGACGTGGACTGGTATCGGTGGACGGCGCCTCAAGCAGGAACGCTTCGAGTGGACGCGTTGTTTACGCATTCGCAAGGGGATTTGGACCTGCTCCTTTATCGTTCGTCCAACACAGTGATTCCGGTGGATGCATCGGTAACGCTGACGGACAATGAACGCGTTTCCATTGATGTCGCGCAAAACGAGGAAGTCTATTTTCGCGTGAAGGAATTTACGGGCTTCCTGAATACGAATTATTCGCTCAATATCCAGCTCATCCTGCCAGACGTAGCGGAATCACCCACGCGAAATGACACACTCGGCACCGCGTATAATCTCGGCTCGGTTGCCAGTACTACGATTTCCAATTTGAATATCGATAAATTCACCGACAAGGACTATTTCCGTTGGACGTCGCCGGTTACGGGCGAACTCAACGTTGACGCCACGTTCTTGCATTCGAACGGTAATCTGGACATGTCCGTCTTGGACAACAATGGCACCACGATTGCTTCTTCATCTTCGCTGACCAACAACGAAGAGATCACTATTAACGTGACTCAGGGGCAGCAGTACTTCATTAAGGTTGAAGACGCAAACAATCAGGAGCACCCCAATTATTCGCTGAGTCTCTCAACAACGGCGCCTCCCGCGATTTCCGACATCCCCTTGGTCCTGGGTTACGTTTCTGGAACGACGTTTGTTGATTTCACGGTGTCCGATAGCGACACACCACTTTCTCAATTGACATTGTCCGCTACTTCCAGCGACAACTTCTTGTTGCCGTCGGCCAATTTTGTCTTTTCGGGAACGGGAGCAAATCGAACACTGGAAATGACATCGCCTGGCGGCTTTGGATTTGTGGACGTCACGATTACCGTTACCGATCCACAGGGAAACCAAGATAGCGAAGAGTTCCCGGTGGCCGTCTTTTTGACGAACGGCCTGCCGACGATCTCCAGCATTTCCGATATTGAGATTCCCGAATCAACCAGCAGCACGAATATTGGCTTCACGGTTAGCGACGGCGAAACTCCTTCGTCCGAGCTCATTGTGACGGCAACGTCGTCCAATACGGCTTTGATTCCAAACGAAAACATCACGTTGGGCGGCTTGGCTGGCAACAGGACCATTCGTGTCACGCCTGTTCCAAATGGCATCGGAACTTCAACCATCAGCGTCACGGTGAAAGATGAAAATGGCGGCATGTCCAGCGAAATTTTCGTAGTGACCGTGGTCCCCGTCAATGACGCTCCGATCATCGCGCCGATTGACGATCAAATCATCACGGAAGACGTGCCGAAAACAATTCCGGTGATTGTGGATGACGAAGATTCGCCGCTTAATTCACTAACCCTGACTGCTTCGTCCAACAACCAAGCACTTATTCCCAACGGCAATATTGTGCTTAACGGGAGCGGTGCGAATCGCACGGTAACACTTTTGTCGGCACCAAACCAAAGCGGTGGTCCGGTAGAAATTACACTGACAGTTTCGGACGGTACTCTTTCGACGAATCGCGTTTTCAACGTCGATATTCTGCCAGCAAACGATCCTCCGACCATTTCTTCGATTGCCAACCAGAACACATTCGAAGATATGACGATTCCGCCGATTTCGTTTACGATTGGCGACATTGATACTCCGCTGAGTTCGCTCACTCTTTCCGCCACTTCCACGAATATCTCGTTGATTCCGCCG
>JAGQOZ010000802.1 GCA_020426955.1 Planctomycetales bacterium | reverse complement strand
GCTGCCTGTTTCGACAATTCAAAGTGGTTGTTACGGAATTCGCGATGTCGCGCTTTCTGTGCCGACCATTGTAGGACGCTGCGGCGCATTGGATCGCATGGAATTCGACCTCTGGCCCAAAGAAATGCAAGGACTGCGCAACAGCGGCAACACGCTTCGCCAAACGTTGCAAACGGTCATGCAACGAGTTGGATAACTCGCGGGGTGGGGGTCTGCGCGACCAGCAACAGGGCTGGCCGCGAATGAACATCGGGTTGGTGAGATCTCACAGATCGGCGGACGATTCATAGTCTGGAATCAATACGTCCCATTGCTTGGTGGACCGAATGTGATCGGCCAGTGACAAAGCGGCTTCTTCGTCGCCATGCGTCAAGAACAAGCGTTTCGGTGGACGTTGAAAGGCATCGACCCATTTCATTAGGCCATTACGATCCGCGTGCCCGGAAAATCCAAAGATCTGCGCAATCTGCGCTTTGACTTCGACATTGCGACCGTGAATCCGCACTTCTGGCCGTTTGTCTACAATCTGGCGACCCAGCGTTCCGTGCGCTTGATACCCAACAAACAGGATGGTGGATTCGCGCCGAGGCAGATTGCGTTTGAGATGATGTTTGATACGACCAGCTGTGCACATGCCGGATGTAGACATGATGATACACGGATGATCTTCTTCGTTGATGGCTTTGGATTGGTCCGCGGTACGAGCAAACTGGAGCGAACGAAAATGAAGCGGCGAATCACCCGCATTGATTCGCTCCCAAGTATCATCATCAAAGCGATTTCGATGCTTCTTGAAGACCTTGGTGACGTCCACCGCCATGGGACTGTCCAGATAAACTGGAGCGGCCGGAATCTTTTCTTCGTTCACCAATTCACTGATGTAGTAAATGATTTCTTGGGCTCGTTCCACCGCAAACGTGGGAATCACTACGTTACCTTTGCGGCGAAACGTCTCGTTAATCACGTGCTCTAATTGCGTCTTGATGTCGCCCGCCTCCTTATGCAAACGATCGCCGTAGGTCGATTCCATCACAATGTAATCGGCGTCGGTCAGCAGTGTCGGATCATGAATCAGCGGTTTGTCCCACTGGCCGATATCGCCTGAAAACGCAATCTTCTTGGTTCGCCCCTCTTCCACAACGGAAATCTCTAGCATAGCCGAACCAAGAATGTGTCCCGCCGTGCGAAAGATAACGGAAACGTCTGGGGTGACCTGGATCGGTTGATCGAATTCGCTACCTCGAAACAGCGGAAATGTGTCGTTCGCATCCTGGACCGAATACAACGCTTCCACTTCCTTCTTGCCGGTTCGTTGCTCCTTGCGATGCCGCTTGTTCTTGTAGGCGGCGTCTTCTTCCTGAATCCTCGCCGCATCAGCCAGCATAATCTCCATCAAGTCAGCCGTGGGTGAAGTACAAAAAATGGGACCGTTGAAACCCTTCTTGACCAGCCGAGGAATCAAGCCGCAATGATCAATATGGGCGTGCGTCACAATCATGGCGTCAATTTCCGCTTCACATATTGGACAATTGTGCCAGTTTCGAGCAGTGAATTGACGTTCTTGAAACAGTCCGCAGTCAATCATGACTCGCGATTCGTTCGTCTCGATACAATATCGAGAACCAGTGACTTGTCTGTTGGCGCCTAAGAAGTGAATTCGCATCCGTGGTCCTGTTTCGCATGAATGTTAAGGTACAAGCTGGCTGGCCGGTTTGGCCAAGTTGACATCCTAACCAGAATTCCGTTTACGTTCAGCACTGGATTCGAACGAATTTTGGCTCGGTCACATCGGAACCCGTCAGTTTTGGTGGTAAGTCCGCTGGTTGTGTAGTTTAATGGAGTCAATGATGTGCCAGCTTTTGACATAGAGACGAGGGGTTTCATGGAAACAGGTTCTGAACAAGCGTCGCGGATTCCAGATAGCACGGTTCGCTTTATTGAAGATGTTCGAACACGAGTCGGTACCGTGGTGGTGGGCCAAGACGTGGTGGTCGAGCGAATTTTGATCGCCCTGTTCACCGGCGGTCACCTTCTGCTACAAGGCGTGCCGGGCCTAGCCAAAACGCTGTTGGTATCCGCCATCTCGAAGTCCATCGACCTGGGCTTTAGTCGAATCCAATTCACCGTCGATTTGCTCCCTTCGGACATTCTAGGTTCGGAAATCCTGGATCAACAGAAGAACGAATTTCGCACCCACAAAGGGCCCATCTTTACCAACTTGCTGTTGGCCGATGAAATTAACCGAGCGGCACCCAAAGTTCAAAGCGCGTTGCTGGAAGCGATGCAAGAACGCAAAGTCACCATTGGCAATCAAACATACGCCCTACCCGCGCCGTTCTTGGTGATTGCCACACAAAATCCCGTCGAACAAGCGGGAACATTCGAACTGCCGGAAGCGCAATTGGATCGTTTCATGCTGTGCCATCGACTTGAGTATCCTTCGCCGGACGAAGAAAAGGAAGTCTTGCGAAGAAACGCCATG
>JAGQOZ010000801.1 GCA_020426955.1 Planctomycetales bacterium | reverse complement strand
CCTACCACCTTGGCCAATCCGGAACGAATAGGCACGTTCCAAAGGGATGGTCCTGCAAAGGCAGAAAAAATGGTTGTATTTGTTGTTTCGCTCATCGCGAACACTCCTGGGTGTCACAGGCGAGGTACCACGTGCACGAGTATGCGAACACTCGGAAGAACGTGAATCGCCTGTGATCCAGGTTTTAGTAAACAAGTTCTTGTGTGTAAAAAACATTTTCCCAAAAGGGCATGTTTTTTCTGAGAGCCAAAAAAGGGGGGCGCCACGTTTTTCATCGCCAGCTGGCGAATCTATGGTTGCGAATCACTTGGTCGGTGGGCTTGATTCCTTGGCGGACTTCGACCTGATCTCTGTCAATAGCGCCCAGATAGACGGTTTGTTTTCGCATGCCGTTCGGCGCGAAGTGGTCCTGGATCCAAACTTCGGCTCGAGTTCTAGAAAGCACGGTGACGGCGTCCAGCGGAATGGCCCAGCGTTCTCGTTGCGTGGGCAGCAAGGCGTAGCCGGACATACCTGGGACGAACTTCAGGTTGTCATGGGGTTCAACTTCCAGACGCACCTTGAACGTGACAGGCCATTCCGGTCCTTGCATGCCGTTGCTGCGAACCGGATTGGACGAATCGGGACCTCCGGCATTGACCGCCACCAACGAATCAACGTCGATGACTTCGGCCGCCAGAGGCTGTCCGATGTAGGCGTCCAAAATCACGTGACTCGGTTGGCCTACTTGAATGCGGTCTACCGACCGTTGGTCAATGTTCGCCGCAAACCACAAGCCGTGATGAAGTGTGATTGCGGTTCCGCCGGTCTTGAAATTGTGTTCGCCAACAACCAGGTTTACTTCTTGCACCGTTCCGTTGGTCGGCGAATAAATCCGATGAGCATTTTGAAACGCCTTAGCTTCCTGGTAGCGCTGCACCGCTTGGCGAATTTCATTTTCGGCCACGTGCAAGCTCTGTTCGACTCCTCGCGTGGCAACTTCGCGATCCAAGTCGGCCTGCTGTTTCCGCCGACTTTGTTCAATCATTTGCCGGTCCATTTCCAGTTGCTTACGAACCGGCAGAAAGCCTTCGTTTTGCAAAGACTGAAAGAGCTGGTTTTGTTGTTGCAGTGTTTTCAGTTGCAGATCGGCGGCCCACGCTTCCAATTGTCCTTCTTCCGGACGTTCTTGCGTTAAGCGGTGAGACGAACCGATGGCGATGCGTTTCCAATTGGCGACTGCTGTCGAGATTTGCAGCGCGGCGGATTCGGTTTCCAGCCGAGCAAACGTGTCGTCGAATTCGGCCAGCAGTTGGCCTTTCGACACGGTATCACCTTCGGCAACATAAACAGCCGTGACGGTCGATTTGGCCAAGCTGGGGACGCGAACGACTTGAGCTTCAAAGTAACCTTCGCCGGTGATGGGTTCGCTAAAGCAGTGACGCACGGGAGTTACGGTTGCTAGTCGAACCGGCGCGGCAACGGGGATTGTCGAATTCTTGCCGTTGACCGTTAGAAGAGAATTGCCAGGCCGAGCCGCTAGGAATGCAAACACTGAAAGCACGAAGAGAATCAGTAATGCTGCGATGATGGTTGTGTTGCGGCGCATGGAAGTTACGGTAAATGCAAATGGCAATGACGTTGGTAGTTCCGCCTTTAGGCGGAATTTTTGCCTGGTATTCCGCCTGAAGGTGGGACTACGAACTAAAGTTAACGCTGTCCTGGCGAGGAACTCTTTGCAAGTATGCAATACAGATGTTAGCCGAGCCGTTGCCAGCCGGTTGCGATATGATCGAGTTCGATTTGAAACACGGTCATGACGGTTGTATGACTTCGGGCAGAGCGGAATCGGCAGGGATGAAACGCATCGAGACGGAATTGACGCAATGGCGAACGTTTTTCTGTGTCAATCGTTCGCCTTCAAAGACATGTCCCAAATGGCCGCCGCAGTTTTGGCAGAGGATTTCAGTGCGGCGACCATCCGCATCGGTTTCTCGCCGCACCGCACCTTCGATTTCGTCATCAAAGCTGGGCCAACCGCAGCCCGAATCAAACTTGTCCGCCGATTGGTACAACGGCAAATTGCAGCGTCGGCAGATATAGGTTCCGTTCGCTTTGTGGTGATTGTATTCACCGGTGCCGGGGTATTCGGTTCCCTTGTGCAGGATCACTCGTTCTTCTTCGGTCGTGAGTGGATTGAACGGGTTGGCCATGATTTTTACCTTCGAAAACCAAATCGTATTGCGGCGACGCTACCGACGCCGAGAAGCTGGAATGCTACTCTTCGATCACTCGGATCTTGATGTTTCGAAACGAAACCAAATTGCCGTGGTCTTGCAGGCAAATATGACCCGAAGTTGCTTTGCCGAATTTCGCCATTTTGCCAAACTTACTGGCGGCCACTTTCTGATTCCAATCGTCGCTGCCTTTGACGTATTCACAATACTTCTTGCCGTTCATGTAGTGTTCACATTTTTCTGGTGTGATCAGGATGCGCAGTTCGT
>JAGQOZ010000800.1 GCA_020426955.1 Planctomycetales bacterium | reverse complement strand
AACGCCACTATCCACTTTGTCGGCAATGACCTTGTCTAACTTGAAAAATCCGCAAACTCGACCCGCATTCACAAGGATCATTCGATTCCTTCTTAACCAGTCTGCATATTTTACGCGTACGGCACGCCAAGGAAAGCAATTGCTAGCTGCGGCAGCACGATGATCAAGTGGCGAACGCAAGTAACAGGGCAATTCGCTTGATTCGCCGATGTGGAATCGACTATCCTTCGCGAGCCGCTGCTTTGATGCGTATTTACTGTGGCGCAACCAGCTCGATCCTTTTCGCTGCCGACCAATCAACACCGTCACGCAAATCTATTGACGCGAACTGGAATCGTTGGCCGTGCGTACCAGCGTGTGACAAGCTTGTGTCACTTCTCACGCAACATCTGCCAAACGCGAAACTCGTTCGCGCGAAAAAACTTTTCGATTCCACTTGACACCTATTCTGCATTTGGGTAATTGTTCTCCACCGAGCAAGAATTTCGTTCCAGCGCGCGTTGAAAAAGCGTTTCACGCACCGGGGTGAAAGGTACGCGCTGTCGTTGTCAGCGCGGTTGTCGTTCTTGAGTTTTTCTGAAATTTTTCATGTTGTACGGCGGTCGAAACGTCCGAAACCAAGGACCGACCGATAGAACAATTCCCCCGACTAGTTTTAAGCAAGGAGAGTCGCGTTGAACATGAACGCGAAACAACTGTTTGCCGGCGTTGTCTGTGGATGGCTTGCGACATCGAACGCGGCCTCTGCACAGGTCCAACACTTGGTCTCTCAGGCGGCGTTTTCACAGGCCGTACTGGGGCAGCAGGAGGCTGCGCAAGATCGTCGCACTGTCGACGAACTTCTTCGGCAAGCTCGCGCTGCAATGAAACAAGGAAACGTTCCACTAGCCACCAAACTAGTCGAACGTGCAGAAGCGATGGACGTCAAGGGTGGCGGACTGCTTCGAGGACTCGGTGATTCCCCCGAGAAAGTGCGTCGTGATTTGACTAAGCTCAGTGCCGCATTGGGCACTCAGCCAACGCCACCAGTCACGGCGGCCAACATGCCTGTTCCGCTGAACAGTGGGCAGATGATTCAGAACCCGTATTTGGCTCAGCCACAGGACGGTGTCAACTTGGGTGCACCGCTGCAGTATCAAGCCGCACCTAATCAGCCGCTGCCCGTGCAGGCTGCCGCACCACAACGGCCTCATCCTCAAGTTGCAGAATGCTTGCGTCTGATGGCGCAAGCCAAAATGCAATTGGATCGAGGTGACGTGAATTCGGCCAACGTATTAGCCAAGCAGGCTTACGAAATGCGAATTCCGGACGAAGCCTTCGGCCCCAACGATCCGCGGCCGTGGATGCTGGTTTTGGAAATCGAACGAAGCGTACGTCAGCAAGCGGGTGCAACGATTGCCAATCAGCCTTTGGCCGATCCAGGCGTAGCACCAGCCGTTTATTCGACCAACGGTACTGCCAACGCATACGTTCAGCCGGCTGCCGCGCTGCAGCCCACCGGTCCTGTTGGCCAATTGGCTCAAGCAGAACCTGGTTCGGACGATCTTGGTGATCCCTTTGCTGCGGACGATCCGTCGCTACCGGACGTGACCGGTCGGCCGATTGAAAGCGCCAGCGAATTGATGCAGCTGGGCGAAGACGCCTTGCGTCAACGAGATACCGAACGAGCCAAAACGCTGTTCCAACAAGCTTGGCAGCTGGAGTCTCAATTGGATCCGGCCGCTCGTCAACGTTTGCAAGACCATTTGCAATTGTTGCGAACGCCGCCATCCACCGAAGACGATGACACGCCCAAGCTGACTGCAGGCGAACAACAATTGGTTCGCCGGTTTGTGACAGAAGTTGGTCGTGAACAAGCGGCTGCTCGTCGACTACTGGACGAAGATCCTCGGAAAGCCTGGGATCGTCTGAAAGAACTTCGCGACCAAGTGGCTGATTCGGAACTACCGGAAACCGCTCGAGAGCAACTGTTGGTTCGCATCAACAACAGCATCAATGAAACGGAAGAGTTTATTGCTCGGAACCGAGTTCGCATTGAACAGGCCGAACAGAACCAAGCCGTGACCGAACAGATTGATCTTGATCGAGTTCGACAGCTGGAAGTCAGTGACGAATTGGCCAAGCTGGTGGACGAATTCAACACTCTGATGGACCAGGAACGATTCGCGGAAGCCATTATGATTTCCAAGAAGGCGGAAGAACTGGGCGGTGACAATGAAGTTATCGAATCCATGAAGTGGAAAAGTCGGTTCGCTCAGCGATTTGTCACGGGCATGTCCATTCGTGAACGCATGGAGCAAGGCGTTGTCGACGCGTTGACCGATGTGGATCGAGCGGCGATTCCGTGGAGCGAAAAAAACCTTATGGAATTCCCGGAAGGCAACGATCCGCGTTATTGGCGAGACCTGATCACTCGCCGTGAACGTGGTCTCAAGGCAGGCCAACGCATGCCGACCGAAACGGAGATTGAAATCCAACGGTCATTG
>JAGQOZ010000799.1 GCA_020426955.1 Planctomycetales bacterium | reverse complement strand
CTGTATTCCGCGCTCATTCGAGAGATTGCAAACAAGGGAGACGAAGCCCGATTCACCAAGGTCGACCGGGGACAGTTCGCACTGAACAAGTAAGAGGCCGCCATGACGAATCCAGAGAACTCCAGATTGCAGATGCCATCCGCGAGGTGACCGTCACGATGCAGAAGGCCATCGCCGATATGAGTGCAGCACCTAACGACAAATGCAAAGATGCCTGACTATACATCGCTTTCAAACGGCCTCCGGTTGCAATGCCCGAGTTGCGAGCAATGGTCTACAGGTCGTACGCCATTCTGCGGCTTCTGTCGAGCTGAGATGCCAGCGGAGGAATCGCTTCATGACTCAGGTCATGTTCATCCCGACCGGCAACGCGTTCGTGAGGTGACCAATGTCACCGAAATCAACCGGGAACTGAAACGGTTTCATGGCTTTGCGTCCCGACTGTGGAGCTACTCTGTCTCGCACGCGGTACTGGAGATTCATCTGTACCGCACAGGGAGAGAACAGGCGACCCTCTTTTGCCCGGCAACGGAGCATTTCACGCTCTCGACCGCTGCCTGGAAGAGTCGGCTGGTTGTTACTCACCTTGACGAATCACGCGATCAGGATCGATGTCAGATCAAGGATTTGGATAGCGATGCTACAGTGGTTTGCGGTTTTCCTTCGTTGCACTTGGGGATTAATTCAGCTTTCAGGGGAGATGGCGTTTGCCCGAGGTGATACTCAGAGAACTCGTTGGTATGGTAAGTCGCCTGATAAGTGATGAAACCCTGGAGGAGACATGACTGACCGAGTTGACATACCCCGCCTTGATGCAATCGATTCGATTCGCAGACGACCCGCAATGTACATCGGCGGGACCGACTTTTTTGGATTCATTCACTACGTCGTTTCGGCATTTGACACAATGCTGGAGCATGGCGCAACATGGATCGAGATCGAGGTTGGCGAGCATTTGTCGATCGCATCGGATGCTCGCCTACCGATTCGTCTGAACGATGAAGGCAAGTTGGAGCCATTTGAATCGTTCGGCCCTGTGAACGACCGTCACATTCCGGATGCAACGATCATCGCAGCGCTCTCTGAGGATTTTCGAGCGGTCGTTTCTGACGGGACCACCGAAACCGAGCTTGTCTGTGAACATGGCATTCGCATCCGCATGGAGCAGCGACCCGCTAATGTGGCCGAGCACCGCGTTCAATTGACGTTCACGCCGGATATTGGAATCTTCGCAGTCACCGACGTTTCGTCGGAGATTCTGCGGAGCTATTGCCGGAGAACGTCATGTCTATGGCCCAGAGTTTGGTTCCGCATCCGACAGGGTGGTCAAGCTGTAGAGTACCGATCGCAAAACGGGATTCCGGACTTTTTCGATTCCATCGCACTCCCCTACCAGATCCTTCACAAGCCGATTCGTCTTCGTGAACTGAGCGACTCGTTAACAGTCGAAGCGGTCTTCGCATTTCACAGTTGGTCTGAGAATCGTATCTGGTCGTTTGCGAATCGTGGCAGAGTTCCCGACGGCGGTACACACGAAGCCGGAATGATGAGCGCGATTGCACGGTTGCAGAATAACCTGCGTGGACACAATCCAGTTGGTGTTCTGGCTGTCTTGGCAATTGAATATCCACAGGTGACGTATGAGGGGTGCATCAAAAGCCGAATCGGGAATCCGGAACTGATTGGCCGAGTGGAAGCCTTGGTGCGAACCGGCATCGAGAAATGGGCCACACAGAATGTCGAAGAAATCGAATATCTGAAAACCATCGAAAGATTCACGTTTGGTGAAGCCTGGTAGAGTAGAATCGATCCAAACCCCAAGGAACTGTTTTCACTGGATCAGACAAACAGCCCGCGAAGCGACTCCCTCACACATGTCCCTAATGCAAACTTACAAATCATTTCTCACCCTGAAACAGTCTGGCCGGAAAGCCGAAGCCAGGCTGATCGCTATGGAAGTCGTTCGTAAGTACCGGGATGAACCCAATCCGGAATTCGTTTACGAGATTTGCGAGCAATGCGATCACAAGATCGACTTCATGATCTGGAATGGTGTCGTCCTGCCGGTGCTGGCCGAGGGGCTGGAAAGCAACCCGCGAGCCGTCCGGGGGATGATTCGAACCATTCAAAACCTGTATTCATCGAAGTCTGACTGGGAGGCACTGGGGTATGTCACGGAAGAACAGTTGACGGCCCGGCTACTTAAATTGTGCCCTGGTGATGTCTGGGCGCAAGACAAGAGGATTGAGCAACTTCGCGACTGGCTCAGCTACACGATTCACGAGTGGCCCAGTGGCGTCCTCTATGGGACAGATGGTGCGAGCATCGAGAAGTGTGCGGAGATTCTGGATGCCGTTGAGGAACTACAGTCGCTGGACTCGGCGGGGAATCATGCAGAACTTTGTGATGACGTCCGACAGAAGACGATTCAATACCGGTCAAGACTGGCGAGCAACGCTTAATCGCATCATCAGCAGACGAGATCA
>JAGQOZ010000007.1 GCA_020426955.1 Planctomycetales bacterium | reverse complement strand
AACCGAAACACCTTTCGTATCGACGGCGCTAATTCGGTAGCGCACTAAGTGCCGATGCTGGTTCAACGAAGCGGGCAGGACAACGGTATAGATAGAATCGTTCGCTTCGACGTCTCCGTTGGTGCCGTTATCGTACATAGCCACGGAAGTCCAGGTTGTTCGATAGGCATCATCCGTGATACTGATGTAGTTGCCAGGCGAAACGATTTGATATTCCAACGAAACATTCTGCACTCCGTCTGTGTCGGTCACCTTCACAGTGATAGTCACATCGTCTGCGTCGGTGGGCTGCTGAGGCGAATGTTCTACTTGTCGCATTTGTGGCGCAATGTTATCCGAGCGAATCGGATTCGCCACGCCAGGTGATGGCGTGGCCGAACGCCAACTTCCACCCAGATCATTGTCGGCTTCCGGATTCAACAATTGCAGAGATTTGTCCGGAGCTTCACCGACAACGGGCCAGGGAAACCCAAGTTTATAGTCAACCGTGTCAATCAAATCACCCCCGGCCGAACGTAGTTCAATTCGTTCGCCCGAATTTCGCAAAGTACCTTCCCATTGGCCCATTGCCGTGACATCAAATTCCGCCTGAAACATGGCAGCATCTTGCGCCACCACTATGTAGCCGCCGGCGGGAATGGAGGCGTCGTTCGGGAAAGTGAAATCGACACCCGCCGTAAAGACCCAACCGCCGAGGCTAACGGGTTGGTCACCCTTGTTGTAGAGTTCAATGAATTCGACCCAATTGGTTTTGTCATTCGGATCGGAATGAATTTCGTTAATCACAATCTGTTGTTGTTGCGCCAACGAATTGATCGCAATTTTCACTTCGGCCTGGTTAGAAGCCCGCCCATCGCTGGCCGCGTAAGCAAAGGAATCGACGCCCAAGAAGCCCGCTTGTGGAGTGTAAGTGAACGTTCCGTTTGAAGAAAACTGCACGACCCCATGCGTGGGCTGTCGCACGATGGATGCCGTCAAAGCGTCTCCTTCAATGTCCGTGTCATTCCGCAACACGCTTTGCGCAGCCGTGACCACGATTGCCTCATCCACTTTGCCAAAATACGTGTCGTCATTGGCTGTCGGAGCGTCATTGACCGGCGTCATTAGAAGAGTGGCGGTGGCAATATTGGACAAATCTACGCCGTCACTCAATTGGTATTCAAATGTATCCGAACCAACGTAATTCAATGGTGGACGATAGACCAAATTGCCATTATTGTCTTCGATCGAACCGAGCGAAGGCGGCGTAATGATGGTGATTTCCAGCGCATCACCTTCGGCGTCGACATCATTCATCAGCACGCCATTCGCACTGGATAGCGTCAGCGTCGAATCCTCCGGAATGCTAATGGAATCGTTCACCGCGGCCGGTGGCGTGTTGATTACCAGCTGCACCGAAGCGTTGGCAGAACGACCAGTGCCATCAAAAATGCGGTACTGAAATGACGTGCTGCCGGCAAATCCCTGTGGGTTATATTGAAATGAACCGTCTGCCTTCAGCGTTAACGAACCGGCACTGGGAGCCTGAACCAATTCCGCCGTCAGTGTCGCGCCGTCAATATTGATGTCATTGGCTAATACGCCCACCAAGGCAGGGATGTTGAGCACTTGCCCGGCGAGTGACTTATAGCTGTCACTGATGGCAACGGCAGCGTCGTATTTATTGGTAACGGTGATGGTGACCGTCGTCGGCTGGGACGCTCGGAAATCATTCGCCGTATAGGTAAACGTGTCGGTTCCATGAAAATTGGCTTCCGGGGCGTAACTGAACGATCCATTCGGGTTCAGACCTAGCGCGCCGTGCTTGACATCTTCGACCAAAACAGCGGTAAGCGAGTCACCGTCGGCATCAGTGTCGTTCGCAAGCACACCAGGAACTTGGACGACGCCCAGAAACGTGTCTTCTTCGAACTGATATTGATCGGCGTTAGCAATCGGCGTTTGGTTGTTGTAGTACGCGTGAATTTCCGAATAAACCTGATTCACTTCGGCCGCTGATAACTGTCCGTCATAGATGCGAATCTGGCCAATATCGCCGGTGAAACCGTTGCCCGATGTCAGCAACTGGCCAATCGAGATTCCCAGGTTCGCTCGAGCTGCCGTGCTGGCACCCGTCACCGTGCTGGGCGTTCCATCATTGACATACAGAGAAAGATTGCCACCGGATCGAGTCAACGTCGCGACTTGCAGCTGGCCGTTGTTCAGGCCCGTGGCTTGAGAACGAACGGTCACCGAGGGAGACAGAAAATCAGATCCCATTCCGGCCGTGACTTGTCCACTGGCATTGATGCTGATGCCCCAGTCTTGCGTGAAGCCTCCGTTACTGCCGTCCACAATAGCCGAATTCTTGAACCATTCCGCTTGGCCACCCACGAGATCTTGACTGGCGGTAGCGAACGCGACGACCACGGAAAAATCATTTGCTCCAGCTACCGGCGAATCCGCCTTATCAACCGCCAACGCGTCAACGCCATCGGCAGCGTCAAACCGAATCACAGGCCGGCCTCCAAGACCGTCCTCAGCCCATTGAGGAACGCCAACCGCGGTTGTGGCCACGACTCCCAGGTTGTCCGTCCAAGATTCCACGTTGGAAGTGGTCGCCGCAACATGATCGCTGGCGTTCCAATACGCCACCAAGTCACCGGCCAATAATTCACGGTTTTCTAACGATTCGATTTGCCGAGCCGAACGGGTGGATTTTCCTTTGAATCGTTTTTTTGACATCTAGTTCGCCTCCGTCGACGAGCAAATCTGCGGGTTGGGTAGAAAGGTCTGCCGAGAATTCACTGATTATACCTGAATAATCAGTGAATCATGATTATCTGGCGAAGATTCTTCCGCGATTTGATGTGACGAGTTTTCGAACCGATGGCAGATCGGCTAACTTCGCCGGATCGCCGGATCGGCACCCAGCGTACCAACCAACGAGTCCACGAATTCGGGCGACGTAATTCGCGTCAACTGATCCTGCGCGAACTGCAGTTTCTGGGAAATACCGTCCGGACAGCGATCGCCAAGACTCGTTGACATCTGCTTTAAATAAGCAATTCGGCGGTTCCAATGAACCTGTTCTAGTGACTGCTGCGTAGTCAATCGTTCGTGATACCAATCGCTCTGCAAAAGGTTTTCTAACGTGAACATGGCTCGAATCGATTCGTCATGCGCGTCTTTCCCTTCATAATTGCCAAACGCCATGATGTGCAGCAATGCTTTCAGCGGCGGACACGCCAATTCGACCGTTCTATCTTCAAAATAATTTTTGGCAATGCGTTCTTGCGTCTCAACAATGTTGTTAATGCCATCCACGTAGTCGTCTAGCGACTGCACTTCCGGACGAAGCATTTCGGTCGTAAACAGATTGGTCGGATCACTGAAAACTCGACCGAAAAACGCCGAGACAAATCGATCGTTAATTCGACACCCCAGACGACTTGCCAACACCTTCTTCCCGTCCAGCGTAAAGTCATCTATCCGATCCAAATAGCCGTTGTCCAGCAGATATTTAGGTTCGCGTTCAAAGACAAACATGCGAGACCATACTTCGGGGATGACCAAACTGATGTCATGATCGAAACGATAGTTGGGTCCAATGAACCCAGCCGAACTAGTGAAACAAGCATGTCCTGTCACGACGTAACTAACCAGTGCATTATTGAGATCGATGATCGCCGGCATCGAATTAAACGGGCCTTTGGTCAACGCACCTTCTGAACCTGCGCCGGTGGTGGAAGGCGACTTGCCAGTCAAGCTGGAGATGAACTCCATGAACAATTCCGGAAGCTCCTGGTAGTGAATCGGATTGTAGACCGCCAACGGCCGAATCCCCAAATTGTGATCGGCGGGATTATTTCGTCTTCCTGGCAATACCGAATTCACCGGAAACGGCACTCGATGCCCTATCGGAATACGTCGATGAAAACGAGCTCCTACTTCGGCCAGATAACGTGCGCGAGGATTATCCAGATCAGGGCGATTTTGTAGATACCTGGGATTCTTGGAAGTGTCACCATCCACGATCCGAGGGTTCGAAGTAGACACACAATACTGCGGAGAGTCTGCTTCGATAAATGAACGAATCACCTTGCGAATCGGCTTGCTGAATTGGTCAAACAAAATTGTATCTTCCACCATGGACCTGGCTTGGTCACGGCTCAGCGGTTGATAGTTGGAAAAGAAATTCCCTTTCCGAGAAAAATCCGCTTCGGCCATCTTGTCATACCCGCGAACAATAGCCTCATCGGGCCGCTGAAAAAGGCGGTATTCACAGTTCTGGACAAACTTATATGACGGTTGCTGCAATGAAGGATGCAAAAACTTTAGCTGTCCTTTGGGGACCACTACCGATGCCGAAATATCATCTTCTTCCTGAAGTTTTTCTGCAGCAAAAAAGTCTTTTCGCAAACCAAACGTTCGCCATGCACCGTCCGGCATAAAACCGACTCGGCAATAGCGAGATAGCAATTTCTGCTTGCGATATTTCAGTTCGTGCCCTGGTAGGCCGTTGATAATGTCCACACTAAAGCGACTTCGCCAATCGTCTCCCCATTCCGGTTTATAGAACCGTTTGACCATCAGAACCAAGTCGCGAATGTGCCGAGGAACCGTGCGAACCCATTCGTTATAGGCGTCTGTGAATTCGGTATTGGGCGTCAGCAATCGCACCACGGATCCCAACGAACGATCGGCGCTGAGCAGTTTTCGGCTGGTTTTGCCGGGTGTCTTCGAATTTTTATAACGTCCGCCAAAATTTCGATTGATGATCTTTTCGACTTCATCAAAGTCATGTTGAAAATCGTAAGCCAAGACCGGTCCTGAAATCATGGAGTCCGTAATTGGCTTAGAAATCTCGGACTTGCCGCCCCCCGACACGGTGCACGGTTTGTGGCAGTGAGTACCTTCGGCCACTGTGCCAACCAATCGCCATCGCGCGCCAACGTGCGGCTTTATCATTTCGATCTTGTAGCCCGAAGGCAAAACATAAGTGCGGTCAGGACGCAATTTCAAGGTTTGCGGTTGCCCGTTTTGTTCCCAAGCAATTTCCTGACGGCGAAGGTGAATGTTTACCGATTCTGGGACATAAAAAATGTCCGCATAACTCTTGTCGATTCCGTATCCTTCGGGCTGAAGGTCCATCAGTGAACCAAATTTTTCCACAACGTCAGAAAACGTGTGATCCACTTCACGGTAGAATTCACTTAGGTGAAATCCTTCGCCAAGATCAAAGCGTGGAAACACCAAAGTGCCACCGGCATGTTCTTCTTCACACATCCCCATCAGGTTCGCCGCGTAACTGATCTGACCTTTGACTTCCTTCTTGCAATAGCCAAAGTAATTGTCCGCAATCAACGTCACCACAACGCCGCGATGATCTCGACACGTGACCTTAAACGCCTGACCGTCATTGTAGATTTCATCGGCATCACTCCACGCCATGCCATCTTTCTTTTGTCGCTCGGTGGCGGCAGAGATGTGCGGCAGGCCAACCTCTTTCTTTGTGAGGCGAATCAAATGCGGCGCCAAAATTACGCAACCGGTATGACCCGACCAATGCTCGACGTCTAGGCGAGCATCATTTTCGGGCAGATAAGGATCACCAGCATTGCCAAAAATCGATTCCACGAAGTCTAAGTTGGCAACCAAACTGCCCGGCGCGAAAAAGCGAACTTCGATGGTTTTCTCTGCACAGAATCCTTCCACTTCGGGACAAACCAACGGACGCAGCAATAACGAAACAAAAGTTTCGGCGGAATTCGATTGCGTCGAAGTATACGGAAGCTGCAGCATTTCCCGCGGCGGCTGAAATGCCTTTTGCAATAGCATGGCAAACGTGCGTTTGGGCACTTCCTTTTTGTCAGCAGGAACAGGATATCCGCCTTCGACAACGTGAAACACGCCCTTGGTTGTGCGCCGATCTTTGGCCGGATTGTGGCAAACACCCTGAAAAACGCGATAAGATTCCAGAATATCGCTGCGGTATTCGTCCTTGTCGGGCGGCAGAGAATAAATCCGAGAAAGACCGTGACGATCCAAAACCAACGTGTCACTTGGCAACCACTGATCCGTTGCTACCGTGGGCGTGTCCTGCAAATACTCAGTCAGGAATTGCGAAATGGCTTGATCGGCTGGGCACAGTCTCTTAGTTTCACTGGTGCGTTGACGAATACTGTTCAGAATAGGCGCCCCTACTTCTAGAAGCGAAGATTCGCCAGCCGAGCCAGCAATGGGAAGCCCATTGGCAGCTAGTTTGAGATTGGCGTATTCGACCAATCGCTGGTCTGTAGAAGCATCATCGTCGTGCGCACGAAACCCAATTGACTCGCGAAGCGGACGTTTCATTATTAGTCTCTTTTCTGTGAACAGCAGCGTGCACCGTAAAATAGACCCGACACACGCGAATTTTCCAACGGTGTCGATTCAACCGCCAAGGAATCGAAATCGCCCGCATCTTCTCAGGAAGATCGGCTGGCGACAAGGCGTGATCCGCTGGCTGATTTGATTGAGCGCCACGCAAGCAATCTTGACAAAACCGTGTAACGTCCTGAACGAGGCATATGCCGTTAACGTCTTCATTTTGTTACAATTTTGGTTGAAGACAGGCTTCGAAAATCATGATTGACCGGTGGCGTCGGCAGGAGAATTCCCAACGGGCTTTTCGTTCACATCGTTCAATCGATCGTAAAACACAGGACACATTGATTAACACTGGAGAATGGGAGACTTTCGATGGCAAGTGATGCACTCAGGCGTCGTGGCCAAGCGTTGGAAGACGCCTTTTTTGCGGCGAAGGACCGAGAATTGCTCGATCAGCTTCGTATTAACATGAAAGAAGAACAATGCTGTGCCGTTCTCAAGCAAGCCACTGGGATTTCGTCCGAAGTGGTCCTGAAAGAACTTTTGGCGGCGGGAATTAACGAGCTGACGATTACCGCAGTTGGAATGATTCCACTGGTTCAGGTTGCCTGGGCGGATCGATCCATGAACGAATCAGAACGCAATGCCGTGCTGGAAGCAGCCAATCAATCGGGCATTGGTGCGGATCATGCGGCCTACCCGTTACTGCTGAAGTGGCTAGAACATCGACCGGATGATTCGCTGTATTCCACGTGGGCCGATTACATTGAAGCGCTTAAGGAGACACTGGACACCGGTTCGTTCCAAGCTCTGTCCAGTGACATTGTCCAGCGTATCGAAGCGGTTGCGGAAGCAGCTGGCGGAATTTTGGGAATCGGCAAGGTTTCTCAAGTGGAACGAGACGCAATTGAGAATATTGCCGGACATTTGAGCTAACGGAACGGCACTTTGCCAATCACACACAAGCAGATGTCCGCCCGCTGAGTTTTTCTGGCATTGCTTGTAGGACTGCCAAACGCTACGTCAAGAGACCGCGTCTTCCCAAAATGAAACTTGAAATCAAGAAGCGCGGCGTTACAGCGAAGCGGATTTGACAGATCCAAGGCCCGTTTGTCTGAGGAGAAACTAGATCATGCGAATTTTCTCGCTGGCCGTCATTGGATTATCACTGGGATTACTGGGGTGTTCTTCCCAAACCGCCGATTCGCTTCCGGACCAACCCACTGCACCCGTAGTTGAATTGCAAGTGCCTGAAGAAGTTGCTAGACAAGTCAGCAAGTCGCTGGCGCATTGCCAAGCCATGGTACAGAAACTGCAAGAAGGCAGTGTCGAATTCGAAAAGCATCCTGGTGATCAGGCGGCATGGTCGGAAATCCAGAAACTGACCAAGGAAGTTTCTCGTCAGACCAACGAAGCCCTGGACCAACTGGAAGGCTTACCTGCTCCAGCGGCAGCGGCGGTAGATTCGCTGAAAGCGGCTATCGAAACGGTGATTGCTCAAATTGGCGAAGAGATTCCTGCGTTCGCTCCGGTGAATGAACAATTCGACGCTTTAGCAAAGCAGTTTGCCATTCAGATTCCGGCCGACTCGCCTTGGCCGGAAAAACTGGAGGCTTTAGCCGAACCGCTGGACGGCGTAAAACGAGCCATCGCCGTTCGAGACGCGTGGCACGCAGACGCGCGGGCTTTCACGGACACGCTTGGCCAACGGTACACCGCCAAGTTAGTCGCTGTATCGGGTCCGGCCGGAAACCGCTCCATTACCTTAGAACGAGAAAACGGCTCGGTTTTCGCCATCAGCGCCGGTCGCCTTTCCGATGGCGATCAAGCGTACATTGAAGAATGGGCCGAAACGCACGCGACCGATGCGGATCAAGGTTTTGGACGCGGATCAGCGGAATAGCGGCATTTTCTTCGCCATCGTCGTCAGATCGAACAATCTTCGTCCGGATCCAAATAACGAACGCGTTTATCCATATCCACATTGACCGAATGATACGAGCGGAACAGATTTCCAGCATCAAACCGAGTGTTTCGAATATATTCGACATCTTCATAACCAATAGCGTTGGTGAAGATGGGCTTCAAGTATTCCGCGCCAACGGGCGAAATATCCATTCGCTCCGGATCATAAAACGAAGGATGTAGTGATCGAGCGTGAATGACGCCCCAGCTGTCCCGAAACATGTTGGCATGGACACTGGGCACGGAAAATCCTCCGTCTTTTTCCCATTTCAGCGTGGCCACGGAATTGGTTTCACCGTCCAGCAACATCTCGACCGCCTTACCGCCCAACTGGGAAGCGTAATACCGATCAAACGACAGCGGCCGCCCGCCTCGCTGCGTATGCCCAACTTTTCGAGTGAAAATAGCAGCTTCAGCGGAATCGTTGCGGCTGTTTGTCTTGAAAAATTCGTCACCAATGGCTTCAATCAAAATCTGACGGAGTCGTTCCGCGGCGCCGCTAAGCAACAAATTGCCAGCCGGATCGGTGGACGTTTTCGACGCGCCAAGCACTTGACCTTCTTGATCCACAATCCCTTCGCCACACACAATCACCACATTGCGTTGCAGGTCGTAAATCGCTTTCACTCGCTCTACAAGTCTCGCCACATCAATCGGTACTTCCGGCACCAAGATGATATCGGGTTGACCGTATGCGCTTCCCAATGCCAAGTAACCGGAATGTCGTCCCATCACTTCCACAATCGCAATGCGTCGATGACTTTCCGCCGTGGTGCGAACTCGGAAGATACCACCCACCGACACAAATACTGCCGTCGCGTAACCGGGCGTTACATAATTCACAATATCGGAAAGCGAAAATTGCGAAGGACCGTTCATCAACGACGACTGATTGCACCGATATCGGTAACCATCTGGCTGACTGGCGTCCATGTCGCGAACCCATTTGTCTACTTCGTTGGCATAGTTCAATCCCAAATCATTGTCAATTGTCTTCGGTGCCAACACCGTGGGAATCTGTTCGGCAATCGCTTGCATCCCATTGAGCGTGCCGTCACCGCCAATACAGATGAGACCATCAACACCCAGTCGGCCAAGCCGGTTGGCAACCATAGACAATTCTGCGCGACTTTCTGCATCGACATATTTCCGAGACGAACCGATGATCGTACCGCCGCGATTCGGATTCAGCTCGGGAATTGTCGCGAACAGCGGATTCAATCGAACGTGCGGAACAGTCGGCGCAAACAAGCTGTCAAAACCGCGAAGTAAACCAATAACTTCAACGCAACTTTGATTAGCCCGAGTCACCACGCCGTGCAGCGTGGCATTCAATGCTGGCGTATCGCCACCTGCGGTTAGTACTGCAATCTTTTTCATCAATCTGCTCCGTCCAAATTAGGAAACTAACGCCTCAAATGGTTATTTGCCGAATCAGCCGAAACCGGTTGAAATTCCGTTCCCAAGGAACTATCCCACAACAAGTTCCCAAGTAAGCAGAACGGCGCAAGCCAGTCAGTCCGATACAAAAAACACCGTCAAATACCACGCGGCTCGCGTCGCCCCGCTACAAAAACAACTCCACCCTTGTCTCCAAAGTAGGTGGCATTGGACTGGGCACCCGTCCGCGATTTGCGGAATTATTTCGGGGCATGTCCTAAACCGATGCGTCACGATTCTGCTGACGCCGACGCTGCTCACTTTCTTTGCGAATCTGCTTTACTTCCTGCGCTAGTCGCCAATCCGACGTAACCGTAAAGATTCCTCGGACAAAAAGGTAGACCAACCCTACCAATGCCAAGAAAGGAAGTAGAGCCAGAATTGCCACAAAGAATAGTTGTTTCATGTTCTTCGGCCGGTAATTTGTAGGATGTTTCCCAGAAGTATTGCTTTTCTTATCAGTATTCGAGCCGGAATTCTAGAGCGAATCCAACGCGTCTTGGGCGATTCTTACACCCAGTCATTGAATTCGTTTAAACTCGATTGAGTTCGTCCGCGTTTATCCGTTTCGTTCGTCATTTCGTAACAAAAGGTCATGATGCCGTACAACACTTACAATCGGATTGGCACATTTGTGGCGCTTTCTGTCTTCGCGTGTCTGACTCCGGTGCGCGCTCAGGACGTGATCAGTCACGAAGCGTGGATGGGCGAACCCTTTGGTGTTGGCCGCATTACATTTCGGATATCGGCTACGGATCGCCGAAATTTTATGATTCGCAACGGCTATCGCCTGGAAGAATCCAATCAGCGAATTCTGTACCCATGCTTCGGAAATCAGCGAGTCCTTGGTGTGCTGCGAGAAGTTCTGGGAGTGCCCAACGCCAACGCCGCTCAAAATACCACCGCGTATTTTCTTTTCCAAAGTTCCGATCCGCTCGAAGTCACCGTCGGTGGCGATCAGGTCCAAACGGTTCGTCTTCAACCGTTAAGTCGGCCGGGCCCCCACCGACGACTGTTGCGAGCATGGTGGCGGCAGTATGCGGCTGTTGCCAGAAACGAGCAGCGAGAAAGCATTTACCCGCCACTATTGGATAGCTACTTAGTAATGATGTTGTCCAATCGCTTCGGGTTTCCCTACGAACTTCCCGCAAACGTTGCCGAAAACCGGCCGGCGGAATTCGAGGCCTTTCAGCTGATTTTGAACGCCCAGCAGTTGCGGACCGACATGGTGGCCAAACTGATGCGACTTGGCGAACAAGGCGAACCCCAAGTTTACCCGGTTCCGGACGAGATACCTTGGGTCCAGCGCAGTCTCGCCGCGCAGCCCGACGTCCCGTTGGAATCGTTGGCGCATTACGTTCCCGACGACTGCTTTTACGTTCGCTTCGGCAGCTTTTCCAACTACCTATGGCTCAAAGGGCTGTTGGAAGAAAACGGAGGCGACTTAGGCCGCATGGTCACTCAGCAAGGTCATAATTACATGCTGAGCGACAAAATGCAGACACAGTTAGGACTGAAAGAAAACGCGCTGGCCAAGATCCTGGGCAACCAAGTCATTGCTGACGTGGCCATGATTGGACATGACACTTACATGCGAGAAGGTGCGTCACTGGGCATGGTCTTTTTGGAAAACGCGCCTGTCTTGAAAGGAGATTTGCAAAGACAGCGACAGGAAGCGGTTGCTCGCTTGCAAAACCAAGGCGCCAAAATGGAGACGGTCACTATTGCCGGACAGGAAGTCTCCTTCGCATCCACTCCGGACAATCAATTGCGATCATTTTTTGCCACAAAGGACAAAGTCCATCTCGTCACCACATCTCGGCATTTGGTCGAACGCTTCTTGCTGGCACCGGACCAACATCAAACGTTGGCCGATTCGCCCGAATTCCAGATGACTCGCGCTGAAGTTCCGTTAGACCGAGACGATACGATCTTCCTGTATCTTTCGCCGGCCTTCTTTCGCAATCTTGTCAGTCCGCATTATCAGATTGAATTGCGACGCAGGTTACGCGCTATCACCGAGTTAGAAATTCTGCAGATGGCTCGAACCTGCGCGACACACGAAGACGTGTCGGCCGATTCGCCGCAAGACCTGATTCGACTTGGCTTTTTGCCAGCTGGGTTTGGCAATCGCATCGATCGAACTTCGCCTCACTGGGACACAAAGACAGATTCGCTGCGAGGTGCTCGTGGTACGTTCACACCCATTGCCGACGTTCCTGTGACGTTTGCCAGCATGGAAGAGATTTCGCAATATCGGCGTCTGGAGCAATTCCACCGCGAAAAATGGACGCAAATGGATCCGCTGGTCGTGGCCATCAAACGCACTGCACTGGACGACAACAAAGAACGACTGGTAATCGACGCTCGGATGCTGCCCTTTGACCGCTCCAAATATGACAACATTGTGTCGGTCATGGGACCGCCCGTGAGCATGCAAGTTCAACACTCGCCAGACGACATCATCACCGCTCAGCTTTCCGTCCAAGGTGGCCGCCTGATGCCGCAAATGGGGCCACACATCATGTTTCTGGGCATGAAAGATCAACACGTACCGGTCGACTTTGCCACCGGACAATTCTTGCGAACTCTGCAAATTCTGCGTTCGGCACCGGCCTATTTTGGTGCTTGGCCCAAATTGGGACTACTGGACGCCATTGCCTTGGGGCCTCGCAGCGAACCAGATGCATTCGGGTTTTCACAACATTTGCTAGGACTTTGGCGGTGGTCTTCGCCCGATCAGTTTTCCGTGCTGTCGTTTGATCGGCGAGTGATCGAAGAGACGATTCCGCATTTGAAAGTGGTCGATTCGGAATACATGGCCCAAGCTCGCATTCACGTCGGCGATGTTTCGCAAGGTAAAATCCGAGATTGGTTTACGTCGCTGACCGATACGCGCGCGTTCGAAACGTCCGTCGCTAACACTCGCTATTTCCACCACTTATCTCAGCAATTGGGCGTCGACCTGCTGGACGCCAAGACTCAAGCTGAACAGTTATTAGACACAACCATGGAATGCGCTTTGGGCGGCCAATACGTGTTGCGTGAACGAGAAGACAACGGCGCAAAAACGTGGGTCTCGACCGCATGGGATCAACCGAATAGCGACAACCCTGACAATCAGTTTCCGATTCTCAAGTGGTTTCGCGGCACCGATGCACATTTGTTGGTCACCAAGAAACGCTTGACTTTTCACGCAACCTTGGACATGCAACGAGACGCCAAGTCCGAAGAATCTCCGTTGCCAAACTTCAATCTCCTGAAAGGAAATCCGTTCAATCTGTTTCGAAAGGACGTCGTAGAACAAGAGGAAGAATTGCCACCGCCCATTCCACAGCCGCAGCCCTAACGAATTGGCCAACTTGGTGCGAACGAAATGACATTGGTCGGCAAATCACATGTGCGCACGCGCAGAAAAAATGGCGGCGAATCGAGCTGATTCGCCGCCTCATTATCGTTCGCCTACGCAAGTCGGACGGAAGACACCGTCCGCCTACAAACAGAATTAGCCGTTGTATTCTGCTTGAAAGAACTCTTTGCTGGCGTCCGGCGTCGGTTTGATGGTTCGCGAACCCTGCTTCCAGTTGGCCGGGCAAACTTCACCATTCGCTTCAAAATACTGCAACGCGTCGACCACTCGTAACGCTTCGTCAATGTTTCGGCCCAAGGGCAAATCATTAACCACTTGGTGCCGAACCACACCCTCCTTGTCAATCAAGAACAGGCCTCGCAACGCAATGCCACCCGGCAACAAGACATCATACGCTTCAGAAATCTTGCGATTCAAATCAGAAACCAGCGGATAGGTCACTTCGCCAATCCCGCCTTGACTGCGAGCAGTATTGCGCCAAGCCAAGTGACTGAAGTGGCTATCTACCGAAACACCCAACACTTCCACATTTCGATCCTGAAATTCCTTAATGCGATCCGAAAACGAAATGATTTCCGTCGGGCAAACAAAGGTGAAGTCCAGCGGATAAAAGAACATCACTACGTACTTTCCTTTGTAATCGGAAAGTTTCACTTGTTTGAACGAACCGTCAGGCATGACGGCTTGAGCTTCGAATTCCGGGGCTTGCTTTTGGACCAATACAGCCATTTTTTGTCTCCTTGCGGCAGAAGAATAAAGTCAGATTTCCCCACATTCTATTACGATGATGCTGGTCGGCAAGCGGTCAGACTCGGAACGCCCCTCCGGTTAACCGTTGCCCAGCGTTTTTTCGCGGCGTCCAGACCGTGACAGCGCGAACTCGCTGTGCATAGCCCAACCCGGAATTTGGCGTATGCCCCAATGCAAGCTACAATTCTGAAGTCAGATTTCGCTTGCGAATGGCCTCCGTCACCGTACGGACAATTGCGACAAGTAACACCAACGCGAACTTGCCAGTGCGGTTTACTTTCAAACCCATTCGATCGCGAAGTGACATTCTTCCCTGTTTTGGACAAGCAGTAACGCCATGATTCCATTCCACGTCAGTTATGTTTTTGGTGTCGTGTTCAAACGAGCGGGTGTGGTGCTTGCCAACGACGAAGGCATTCAATTGGTATTCAACGAAGGTGCCACGTCTGACGAACCACTAGAGGACAACACCAAGTCCGTTGTGATTTCTTGGGAAAATCTAGCCGCCGTGGCGCCTAAACAGAGCATGTTTGGAGATTCGCTGACCATTCAGGTTCGCAATGCCGGCACCATCAAAGCATTCCCCGGCGCCAAACAAGATTCTGTCATGCTATCGATTGACAAGTCATTGCGCAACGACGTTGATCGATTCGTCCAGACAGTACGAGCCTATCAAAACGGTACACACCAGGATGTCGACGATATGATTGACGACATTCGCGATTTTCTCACTGGGCTGTAAACCATTCGAACGCTTGTCAACGTTCACTCGGCCAACGTTTCGCATTCATCTACTCTTCGCCCGACCAGAATCGATCGGTCCCAATCGCCAGGAACGTCGCCACCGCCAAAATTCCAATCTCCCAGATCATAATCCTGACGCCGTTGCGATCCATGAACTCCACAAACCGCATGTCCGTCGCGTCATAGCCGTCTGCAGCGGCATCATCGTATTCAGAAAAATTGGTCCCCGCGTGTAGCTCTTTCACTGCCATCACGCCATACGCGCACGCCGTGATGGCGAATGCGACACCCACTACCACCAACACCACGTAAAACGGATTTGCTCGTTTCTTGCGACCCATGAATTTCCTCGGAATTATTGCGAATTACCTGCCTTCTTATTCTGTCGTATTCACGACCATAACGGTAGGGCCGTTGGGGAAATGCGCGAGTGGCGAATTTGGCAAATTCGGATTATGATACGGAATTCGTCTTGGTCGATTTTCGTCGTCTAGACAGCGTACGATTCGATACTGCGTTCGCTCCCCAGGAAGGACATTGCCTTCGTGAAACATGAAATCCAAGTTCGCGGCGTCACCGTTCATAATCTCAAGAGTGTTGATCTAGATATACCCCATCGTCAGCTAGTCGTTTTTTGTGGCGTCAGCGGCAGCGGCAAAACCAGTCTGGCGCTGGATACGTTGTATGCCGAAGGCCAACGACGCTATATCGAAAGCTTTTCCGCGTACACTCGGCAATTTCTGGACCGCATGGACAAACCGGCCGCCGATCGAATTGACGGCATTCCACCTTCCATTGCCGTAACGCACAAGAATCCCAAACAATCGGGCCGTTCCACCGTCGGCACCGCCACGGAAACCACGGAATATTTGCGTCTACTATTCGCCAAAATCGGCGAAACCTATTGCTACCAATGTGGCGCTGCTATTCATCGCGATACGCCCGAAAGCGCTGCCAACAAACTGGACCAACTCCCTGAAGGCGTTCGCTTTCTGCTGGCTTTCCAACCCGAAATTGCCGAAGGAGAGACCGCTACGGAAACCGCTGCCATCTTGCAGGAAGACGGATTTGTCCGAGCGATCCTGGATGGCCAAACCGTCACGTTCGCCGACACGTCGCTAGAAGACAAATCGCTCAATAAAAACTTTTGGGTTGTGGTCGATCGACTCACCTCGCCGGCCGGCGAAGCGCGCATCCGAGACTCGTTGGAAACGGCCTTTCGCCACGGACTCGGACGCTGTGCCGCGTTTTTAATCGACTCCGATTCGTTCGAAGCAGACCTTTCGTGGCTCGCCGGTTCCACGCCGGAAACCGTCGATGGCCGCACGGCAACCAAAGTCATTTTCGGCACGGAACTGCGCTGCGACGCTTGCAACGTCTCGCTTCCCAAACTGGAACCTCGGCTGTTCAGCTCCAGCAGTCCGCTGGGTGCCTGCCCTGAATGCGAAGGCTTCGGCAACCTGGTAGACATTGACATGAACTTGGTGGTTCCCGACCCCAAGAAGTCATTGAAAGAAGGAGCCGTCGCGCCGTGGAACACACCCGCTTACAAACATGAACTGCAAGAACTCTTGGCCTTGGCCAGCGACTACAACCTGCCGGTAGACGTTCCTTATCGCGAACTGACCGACGCTCACAAGCAACTGGTTTACGACGGCGTTCCCGAACGAGATTTTGGTGGGCTACGAGGCTTCTTTGCGTGGCTAGAGAAACGCAAGTACAAAATGCATTTGCGCGTCTACTTGAGTCGCTGGCGAAGTGCTACGCAATGTCCTTCATGCCACGGCACCGGTCTGCGCAAAGAGACGCTGGGCGTCAGAATTGGCGGTAAGAACATGGCCGAAATTCACGCCATGCGCATCGTGGATACAGAAGATTTCTTCGCGTCGCTCAATCTCACCGCGTGGCAATCCGCCGTCGGTAATCTGATGACGCAACAAGTTCGTTCGCGTCTGAAGTATCTAAATACCGTAGGATTAGGCTACCTGACGTTGGACCGACCACTGAAAACGCTCAGTGGTGGTGAAGCGCAACGAGTTTCATTGACGTCGGCCATGGGTTCGGCTTTGGTCAACATGCTGTACGTTTTGGACGAACCTTCCGTGGGCCTACATCCGTGTGATTCGGATCGTTTGGTGGCCACGATTCAAGCGCTGCGAGATCGAGGTAATTCAGTGGTGGTGGTCGAACATGACGAAGCGTTCTTGAATTCGGCCGACCAAATTGTGGAAGTCGGACCAGCCGCCGGCGAACATGGCGGCGAAATCATCTTCCAGGGTTCGCCACAAGAAATGCGCCAGTCCGATGCGAGCTTGACGGGTGAATATTTGGCTGGTCGACGAGGGCTCGTTATGCCGTCTTCTCGTCGAGGCACCACGCACGGTTGGGTCAAGATTGTGGGCGCGCGAGGTAACAACCTAAAAAACATCACCGCCGAGTTTCCTTTGGGAACGCTGTGTGTTGTGACCGGTGTCAGCGGCGCCGGCAAAAGTACGCTGATTGAAGACACACTGTACCCTGCCCTGTGCATTCGCAAACGCAAAGATGCTGGCAAACCGTTGCCCTATGACGATGTGATGGGCGCCGGCCAGATAGACGATGTGATCCTGGTAGATCAGAGTCCCATCGGCAAGTCACCTCGTAGCAACCCCGTAACCTACATCAAAGCGTTTGATGCGATTCGCAATGTTTTCGCAGATACATTAGAAGCCAGAACACACAACTACTCGGCCGGGCATTTCAGCTTCAATGTCGACGGTGGCCGTTGTACCAACTGTTCCGGGGATGGGTTCGTTCAGATTGACATGCAATTCTTGGCCGACGTCTATATGAAATGCAGTCAGTGCCAAGGGAAACGGTATCGCAAAGAGATTTTGGATGTCACGTATCGAGGCAAAAATATTGCCGACGTGTTGGAGATGAGTATTCGACAGGCGTTTCTGTTCTTTCGTGGCCAAGAAAAAGTGCAAACTCGTTTGAAACAACTGATGGACGTTGGGCTCGATTATCTTCGCCTAGGACAACCAGCTAATACACTTTCCGCAGGCGAAGCCCAACGATTGAAACTGGCTGGCTATCTGGCCACTGCCAAACGCAAACGCACGTTGTTCTTGCTGGACGAACCGACCACCGGCCTGCATTTTTCCGACATTGTCAAGCTGATTGATTGTTTTGAAACGCTGCTGAGTGTTGGGCATTCACTGATCATTGTCGAACACAATTCGCAAGTCATGAAAGCTGCCGACTACATTGTAGACATCGGGCCCGGCGCTGCCGAAGACGGCGGTCAAATTGTGGCTGCCGGCACACCGGAACAAGTCGCCGAATCCACAACCTCCATCACCGCCAAATACCTCAAAGAAGCACTGGCCAATTCGCAAGCAGAAGAATGATTTTGATTGCTGGATGTCGAAAGTTAAGGACGAATCGTTCCATCGGTATTTCACGTTCTGCCCTTTTTCGCACCGCACATTCGCTGCAATCGTAATGACTGCGCATAGTGGCCTCGGTTTGGTTCGCTCGTCGCGTTCGGCATGACACCTCGTCGTCTGGGGCCGTTAGATACGGTACATTGTGGCGGAAACGCAAATACAAATGTGTGCAATGACCCCACGGGAACGTCACGATGAAGAACCAGACCAAGCTGAAAAAAGAGTTGGGGCTGTACAATGTTTATGCCCTGGCAACCGGAACCACGTTAAGCGCTGGTTTCTTTCTGTTGCCGGGCATTGCCGTCAAAGAAGCCGGACCTGCGGTAATCTTGTGCTATATGCTGGCCGCCATTCCCATGGTGCCCGCGATGTTCAGCATGATTGAACTGGCCACCGCCATGCCTAAAGCAGGCGGTGCGTATTACTTTTTGGATCGAAGTCTAGGTCCGCTGCTAGGCACGATCGGTGGTTTTGGCACTTGGCTGGCACTGGTGCTAAAAACGTCTTTTGCGTTGATTGGCATGGGCGCCTACGTTCATTTGCTTACGGCCGAACAACATTTGTTTGAACTGGAAATCGATGACAAATGGCTGGCCGTCATTTTTGCCATCGCATTTTGCGCGTTGAATATGGGTGGAGCCAAAGGCGCGGCCAAATTCCAGATCATTCTTGTCAATGGATTGTTGGCCATCTTGGTCGTCTTTATGACCGGCGTCACTAAAGTGGATACGGCAAACCTGAGCGGTTTCTTTGATGCAGGTGCATCTTCGCTGTTGGCAACGGCCGGTATGGTCTACATCAGCTACGTGGGTGTAACGAACGTCGCCAGCGTGGCCGAAGAAGTCAAAGACCCGGAACGCAATCTGCCGCTCGGCGTCATTCTGGCGCTCAGCACCGCCGTAGCGATTTACGGTATCGGCACGTTGGTGATGGTAGGTGTCCTTGGGGCCGAAGAAATGTCCGACATTCATTCGGAAGCCTACAAGACTCCGGTCGCCGCTGCGGCTCGAGCCATCTGGGGCGAAATCGGCGTCATCGCTGTTTCACTGGCCGCCATCTTCGCGTTCTCCAGTGTCGTCAACGCGGGGATTTTGAGCGCGTCGCGTTATCCGCTGGCTATGAGCCGAGACCACTTGCTGCCCAAGACGTTCAGTTCGCTCAGCAAAAAGGGTTTACCCATTGCGGGTATTCTGATCACTGTTTCGCTGATCATTGCGTTGGTCCTTTCGCTGAATGTAAAAGAGATTGCCAAACTGGCCAGCGCGTTTCAGTTGCTGATGTTTGCGCTGCTCTGTCTGGCCGTGGTGATCATGCGAGAAAGTCACATTCCGTCTTATGATCCCGGCTACAAATCGCCCCTTTATCCGTGGATGCAGATCACCGGGATGGCGACGTCGTTGTTGTTGATTGCCAACATGGGGCTGATGCCGTTGCTGTTCAGTGCTGGATTGATTTTTGCCGGCGCGGCGTGGTATCGCTGGTATGCCAGGAAACATGTGGTTCGTTACGGAGCCATTTTCCACGTCTTTGAACGTCTAGGACGAAAGCGGTACGAAGGCCTGGACGCCGAACTGCGCGGCATCATGAAAGAGAAAGGCCTGCGAGACGAAGATCCGTTCGACGATATTGTCGCGCGAGCACAAGTGATTGACGTCCAACCGGGGCAAAATTTTGACGAGGTCGCTCGGATGGCCGCTAAGTTGCTGGATGATCGAGTGCCCGCGACGCCGGAACATTTGCTGGACGGATTCTTGCGAGACAACCGGATTGGTGCGACGCCGGTAGCGGACGGCGCCGCGTTGCCTCATCTTCGGTTGCCTCGGCTCGAACATCCCGAACTGGTGATTGCCAGAGCGAAATCGGGGATGCCGATTCATGTTTCTGATTCGTTTGGTGACGAAACCATTCCGGATCAAGACGTCTTTGCCATCTTTTTCTTGATCAGTCCGGAAGACAACCCGGGCCAACACTTGCGAATTCTGGCACAGATTGCTGGTCGCATTGATGACGAAACATTCATGCCGGAATGGCTGGCAGCGGAAACTGATCAGCAGTTGAAAGAAACCGTGCTGCGCGAAGAACGCTTCTTTTCGCTGGAACTGCTACCGCATGGAAAATCAGCTGAATTAATTGGACGCCGGTTGGCCACGCTGGACTGGCCCGATCGCTGCCTAATTGCGCTAGTTCGCCGCGAAGACAACACCTTTGTCCCCACCGCCAACAGCACGCTGCAAGCCGGGGACCGCATCACCATCATCGGCGATCCCAAAGCCATCAGCGAATTGTACCAACGATATCACTAAGGTCTGACGGACGTGAATCATGGCCGGTCCTAAGATAGGTTTTCGCTGGTTCGCAGATACGCAGAGAACGCTGCTGGGAAGGCGACGTAGGCTGATCTTGGTGGGCCTGGCTGTTGCCAGCCATGCCTTTGGAAAATTATTAGTTGCCGACATTGGAAGTTTTCTTGACGAAACTGCAAATCACGTTTGGACGGCAGAACTGCTGTTTGTCTTCAGCTGCGTTTCATTGTGGTTGTATCTGAGCGGGAAAAGGTGCTGGCGAGACCGTTTGATGATCCGTTGGGGAATCTACACCGGTGCCTTGGTTTCCAATCCGGTGCACATGGCAGCTCTAGGGTACCGAGCGTTCGATGGCAGTATGGATTGGGTTTGGGTGTTCTGGCAGATTGAGGCAGAAACAACATTTTTGTTGCTTTGTTACTTTTTCGCTCTTATAGTCCATGGCGTTTTGGCGGGTGGTCTATGGCGGCGACTTCGGTCATCCGGTCAGGCGTGGTCGATGCCGTTTCTGTTTTTGTCAGCAGTTGTCCTTTCGAAGGCAGGGCTGCTCCTTTTCTTGAAACTGTATTCCCTTGACCTATTCGTTTTCAGCTACGCGGCAATGGTGGTGTGGTTTCGAAAGAAGCGACGTTTGTGGCGAATCGCGGACGTACTTGGCATTATGACTTGGTGTTGCTTCTACCTGGCGGCGGCTCGAACCGCGTTGGTGAAATAATGTTTCGCAATCGAAGACAATCTGCCGGTCCCAAGTTACGAGCCAACGTGTGGGTGACGTTTCAACGAGCGTGGTTGAGTTCTGGCGGACGGTCGATGCTGATTTTCTTTGCCATCGCACCTTCCGGATTTTGGTTGCTGCTGGGATTCAGTACCGCGTTGACGTCACCGGATTTTGGCCGAGCAATGTATGTGTGGTCGGCATTCACGCTGCAATATTGTTACAGCGTGTGGGCGTTATGGGCTGCACTGAGCGGCGTTCGACGGCGCCGAGAATCATTTCTGGTTCGCTGGGGAGTCTATTCGGGAAATTTCATCGGATGGCCAACGTGGTGGTGCTGTATGGCACTTGCAGAAACGCAGAATGTATCGACAGCCGTTGGTATCATGGGCGGTTTCGGTTTTACCTATCTGCTATTCGTCGGAATGATGTGGGCAACCATGCTTGTGTTGCACGTTGGCTACGTGTTCGACTATCAGGGTCAATGGGAGAAGTCAAAGTGGTTCGGGCAGACGGTCATGTCTCTGCTGCTGGTCTGTCTTACCTTATCACTGGGCGGGTTGATTATGCTTGTCTTCTGGATGTCCGTTTTTGTCGGAAACACCTGGAGCTTTAACTTTGTCACACTCGCCTTATTGCGCCGCCGGGAAACTCGTCAAATCACGCTGCAAGAAATCTTCGGATTTGTCAGTTGGTGGTGCATTTATTTAGCCAGCTGTCGAAGTCTGTGTCTGTGGATAGAAGCGAATTAGATGGAAACTGACTTGGATTCAACCGAGCGAAATCGCGGCATCATGGCTGCAGTCCACAGGAATTGCTGGAGCGGCGTTGGGCGAATGATGATGTTCTTGATGGGCGTGGTCACGCCTATTATCAACTTTGCCTTCGCATTTACCGGGCTGCCTTTGGCAGACGATCTCTGGCAAGATGGACGCCCAGCGACCTACGCCGCGATTATGGCCAGCTACCCAGCCGTGCTGGTCGTCTATCCGCTGCTAGTGCATTCCATGATCAGTTTGACTCTGGTGCTGTGGGACCGACTGCGTTTTGGCAAATTCGTGGCGGTGCGATTCGGGCTGTATACCGGTGTTCCCTTGGCTTTGCAATTTCACGTGATTGTCTTTTTCCCGGACGCACTACGGCTGCTGGATTCGCTGATCTTGGTGGGCTTGGCAGCCGTGGGAATCGCTGTTTCTGGATTCGGATTCGTAATAGCCACGTTCGTTTTAAATAGTGCGCTATTTGCAAAGAATGGTTCGACGGACAGTCCACCAAGTCGCGGTACTATCGCTGCTCGAATCGTCTTTGTCGTAATCCTCATCGCAATTGTCACTGGTGGGGCAGGGATCTTTGTCGTCGCGCCCATGCTACTTGGAACCTGTTGGTGCATGGGCATTTATTCCTACACATCCGCATTGGTTTGGTCAGAAAACCGCAGCAAGCAGTTTGGCTTGGTGTGGTTCTTGGGCACCATTTCTTGGGTCGGAGTGTACTTTGCGGCGCTGCGGAACAGCATTCAATTGGCGATTCTGGAGTACCAAAAGCTGCCAACCGAACCGCAGCCCACCTGTTACATCTGCACCGCAGCCGCGAATGGTCATCGTCGATTCGTCGGGCGTTTTACTGATTCGTCGGTTTCGTTTCCAGCGAACCGGCAGTTACAGTGGATCAAATGTGGCGAATTCGCTGTACGGGCGATTTCGCCGACGGTCCATCGAAGGCTTCGCCTCATCTACGATCGAATCGGTCCTCCAGCAGCTCGACTTCTTCGACATCCGTTAGCGGCCGACGCGGCTTACGTTCTGCTAAAGCCGATTGAAATTACCGTCTTGCTGGTGCTAACTCTTCTTCGAGTTTCCCCATCGCTCGTCCACCGACTGTACCGCAGCGACTCACAGTAACGTGACGCTCGCCTAGTGTTGACACGAGACATCTGGCCTGCCAACGAACTCGGCGGGGGGCTTGCGCCAGAATTATTTGGATTAGAAATTCAAGCGTTTTTTTTGCGTTTGCGTAGTTGACTTGGCGGTGCTCATTCGCAAAATGGGCGTCAAACCCATGGGAATTCGAAGCCGGTGACTCGAGGGGATATTCAGCGTCACTACTTCCAACATCTGTTCTGTGTGAAAACGCAGATTTTTGTCATTACATCAAGAAAGGGATTCTGCCATGAGTCGAATCTTCGGAGCAATTTTCTTGCTCATTTGTTTTTCTATTACGCCAATTGCCCACGCCGATTTTGTTGCGGGAGATATTCAAATCGTTGGGTTTAATTCAGACAACCCCGATCAAATTGCCTTTGTCAATTGGGTGCCGTTGAGCGAGGGGACGACGCTATATTTTACTGACAATGGATTCTATAATTCCGGAAACCTTCGTGGCGGTGAGGGCGAACTTTCGTTTGATGTTGCCACAGGTGGTTTACCGGTCGGCGCTGTTACTGTCGCCGAATTGGACCTCGGACTATCAACTTCTGGCGACCAAATTTTCATCGGCGAATCCGCCTTTCCTAACTCGCTTGACGTGGCCTATCCAAGTGCGGATTTGGTCTTCGGACTAAATTTCGATGGGACAAATTGGGTGACGACCGCAACCGGTACAAATGACTCGGCACTTCCGCCATCGCTCAGCACCAGCATTGGAAATCTAGATTTAGGAGAAGCGCAAAACGCGATATATACGGGCCCGAGAATTGGTTTGACCATCGAGGCATTTCAAACAGAGATCGCGAATTCATTGAATTGGACAACTAGCACCGATGCGATTAACTTGTCCGCTGGTGGATCCTTCTCGGCTGTCCCCGAACCATCGGCCTTCCTATTCGGCGGCATTGCGCTAGGGTTGGTCGGTGCCTGGCGATTTGCCAAGCGGAACTGGGTTGCGGCGGAGTAACGCAGATTCGTGAATTTTCACTGGCCCCGTAACCGATAGGCCCAGCCCATTTTATCGACATGGCACCAACGCCTGCCGGTTTTGAAGTTGCGCAGTCGCGTTTTTCCGGCGGAATTTCCTAGCCCGAAGTGTCAACGAGGGACTGCAGAAGCGCTCAGTTTCCCCCCACTTACGTTTCGGGCTATGAAAATGCGCAACTTCAAAACGCATGGGCGAGGGACTGCGAAACATTCAATTCTCTGTGACTTACGTGTCGGGCTACTTCTGCAATTTATTTTGCAATTTCAAAACCTATCGACTGCGGGTCAGACAGGACCGAACGACACCGCAGGCCAAGCGGTTTGTTCGCCGAAGGCATTTCGCATGCGTCTGTGGTACGATGCGTCGAATCAAGTTGCGGATATTGAAACGCCGCAATGACACAATGACGTTTCGTATGCATGGTGGAGTCGAAGTGGTGCTTACAGGGTCGCATTTTCGGTCAATCTGGACGTGGTTGCTTGTTTGTTGGATTTGCGGCGGTGCGAACGGCGATGCTCCCTTGCCGAACGCAAAACCGGTTCCGGCGATGCAGGTGATTCCACTGCCGTATGACCAAGCGTCTTTTCAAACGCACGGCGTCGAGTTGACTCGGTATCACTTCGGAGCAACCTTGCGGCGTCCGTTCTTGTTTCCCATCAACGGCCCCACAGGTCGGTCGTATACTCGCATGGGACATCCGCATGACCCGATCACGCATAGCCATCACAATTCTGTTTGGATTTCCCATGACAATGTCAATGGCCATTCGTTTTGGGCCGATCGATCCGATTCGCAGATTCTGCATCGAAAGGTCATCCGGTATGACGATACGGGCGAAACTTCGGCCATGGTCTGCGAAAACCACTGGATCGCGGCTGGACAAACGCTGCTGATCGAACGCCGGCGTATCCAAGTCCAGTCTGTTGGCAACCAGGAATCGCTAATCACAATTCAACTGGATCTACGATCCGCGTCCGAGGATCCGGTAACATTGGGAAGCACGGCTTTTGGATTGCTAGGAGTGCGGATGGCCAAGTCGATCGGCGTTCACGACGGAGGCGGAATGATTCGAAATTCCGAAGGCAATGTGGACGAAATAGGACCGAACGGTTGTTTTCGCAAGCCCGCCAGATGGTGTGACTATTCTGGCCCGGTTGCGGAAAATCAAAACGGAGGCATCCTGTTAATGGACCATCCTGGGAACCCTGGACACCCGACTCCGTTTCATGTCCGCCAAGATGGCTGGATGGGAACTTGCTTGACATTGCAAAAGGAAATTCAAGTCACCCAAGATTCGCCGCTAAGACTTTCGTATAGGCTTTATGTGCACGCGGGTGCCTTGGAACATGACGAACTGAATCAGCGATGGAACGATTTTTCAAAAACACAGCTCTGGGAATTCGAACCGTGAGCACGCCGATCGCATTCTGACGAAGAGTGCAAAAAAGCGAAACTGGGATGGTTGACCAGATTAGGTGAGGCGTTATATTTTCCCCAAACGTTAGAGGTTGCTCCCAGTAGAAAATCGGATTGTTACGAGGGTTAGGATGGCTCGCTTCTTGATTGCCGCATTCGTGGTATTGCAGTGCGTTTCTGTTTCCGATGCAGGTTTGGTTGTTTCGGTTCCCACCAACGGATTACGCTACACAATTGGCGTAGACACCAGTGGTTCGCCTGGCACATTGTTGGCCGAAAAATCAGGGATGCCGCTGGTAAATGGTTCGCTGGATACAGATACAGGCCAAGTCAATTACTCGACGAATTTACACAACGGCTTCGCAACGGTTCATTCGGTCAACATTACTCAGCAGGTTGTGGTAGTGCCCGCAGTTCCCGCCGTTCCACCGGTGTGTGACCTAAACGGTTGTACGCCTGGAATGCCTGAAATTCCGGCAGAATACGATTCGGAATCCAAGGAATTCTTGATCAGCGTAGCGGTCAATTCGTTCCCGGTCAGCCTGGCAAGTACATCGGATAGCGTAGTGCCTTCATCAATCACTCCAACTACCGCCGAAGTATCGGGACCGAACAGCGTGAATTTTCCGCCAACCCTATCAGGCGTCTGGTTTATTTTGGGACCAACCGAGGTCAAGTCGGGGCTGCTGGAGCTTGTACCGAATTCTTCGTTTGCGTTGTCGGATCAATTGGCTTTGGAACGCACACCAGCATTGGGGCCAGTTACCAATTGGAGTCAAGCGTTGACGGGTGGCATGTTTATCGATACGGAATCGGGCATCTCCGTTGACGGAGTCAACTTTGACATCACGGCCATTGCATCGGTCTCAGCCGTGCCTGAACCGAGTGCGTTCTATGCCATAGGACTTGTTGGATTGGTTTTGGCGGCAGGACGATGGGGCCGAAGCGTTTGCGAAAATTGGTTCGTCTGAACGCAATCCAAATCGATTCATTCGAATCGTGATGTTAGTTAGACCACCGTCGCTTGCCTGGGAAAAGAATCGGTTCGAACAAAAGTTTTCCACTGGCTTGTCGCCAATCTTGGCATCGTTAAGATTACCCTCGGTCGCAGTGAATGCGATTGACTGTTAGGTTTCGTTTCGGTGTGCTGATATTGTAAATTCGGCAACTGGATACAAGGAGGGCAATAGATGGCCAGGACGAAGCGAGTTGATTCGCCACGACGGCGGAAAGACGACGATTCGATTCATAATATTTTGGATCGTAAGCCACCGTGCAACATCGAAGCGGAAATGGCAGTCTTGGGCAGCATTCTGCTGCGCCCCGACGTTTGTGACGAAGTGGTAATGATCCTTCGCCCTGACGATTTCTACGATGAAGCCCACAAAATTCTGTTCACGCAAATGCTGAAGATGCATGACGCGGGCAAGAAGATTGACGTCACGCTGCTTGTGGATGAAATGAAACGCAGCGGTGACATTGATCGCATTGGCGGGCTGAGCTACCTGGCGGAAATTGGAAATTCCGTTGCCACGGCCGCTCATGCCGAACACTACGCACACATCGTGCGGCAAGATTCCACATGCCGAGCGTTGATCAACTCCAGCACCGAAATTTTGAAAGAAGCGTACGAATCGGAAGATGACGCCACAGCGCTGCTGAGCCGAGCGGAACAGCGGATTTTTTCGATTTTGGAACGAGGTAATTCAACTGCGGTGCACGACATGCGATCGATGCTGCATTCTGCCATGGAGCGAATCGACGCTCGTTTGAAGGGTGAACATCTGGCGGGCGGCGTGGAAACGGGCTTTGTCGAATTCGACAACATGACGGGCGGTCTGCATGGTTCGGAATTGGTCATCTTGGCCGCTCGACCTAGTATGGGAAAAACCGCGTTGGCCATGAACATTGCGGAAAACGTGGTCCTGCGTGAACGCCAGCCCGTGCTATTTATCAGTTTGGAAATGGCGGCTATTGAATTGGCGGACCGAATGTTGTGCTCCGTGGCCGAAGTGAATGGTTCGCGCCTGCGGAATGGAACGATATCGAACGAAGATCGCAAGCGACTGGTGGAAACGGCGGCCGAAATGAGCGATGCACCGCTGTATGTGGATGATTCGCCCAGTAGGACCGTTAGCGAAATTGCAGCGGCGGCGCGTCGTATCAAACGCCGAGAAGGCAACATTGGCCTGATCGTGATTGACTACTTACAGCTGATTGAACCAGACAATTCGTCGGATCCTCGGCAAGAACAAGTCGCCAAGATGGCTCGGCGCCTGAAAGGAATGGCTCGAGAAATCGATGTGCCTGTCTTATGTCTCGCGCAGTTGAATCGCCAGGCGGAAGCCTCCAAAGAAAATCGTCCTCGTTTGAGTCATTTGCGTGAATCAGGTGCGATCGAGCAGGATGCCGACGTGGTGATGTTTGTGCATCGCGAAGAGTATTATCGTTCGGGTGATGAACGAGAACAATTCGCTGGCCAAGCTGAGATCATTATCGCCAAACAGCGAAATGGTCCCATTGGCGAAGTGGAATTAGTCTGGCGCAAAGAGTTCACTCGGTTCGCCAATCCTGCTCCGCAACACTACGACGAATTTGAACGCTTCAACGCCGATTTTTAGTTCCCAACACGCTCTCGCGTCGCCACGGTTGTCTGTTACAATCGGGCCCATGTGTTGGAAAAACGCGGCGGCGCGAGGGAGAGCATGTCGGATCCGGAACAGGTAAGTCGTTTTTTTTGGCGGGATGTGTTTCCCGGCGCGTTGTTGCTGCGAACGATTCGTATTGCAGCGCAGCCGCTGTGCGTGTTCCTGGTTCTGATGGCAATGTTGCTTTCTTCCAGTGCTTGGGTTGCGGCTGAAGCTATTTTTTCGCCAACCAATCCTGTTGAACGAACTGTCGCCAGCCCACTGGAATGGTTTCGAACTCGTCCAGTGGACAGTTTCGAATTACACCAACTGCAGCTTCTGGCTCCGGACGTTGTCCAAGACACGATGGCCATCCGGAACATTGCGGTCGGCGAATTCGCTTATGTCGCTTCTGGCTGGTTCGCCTGCTTGCTTACTTGGGCCATCTTTGGCGGCACGGTGCTGCGAATTGCAGTCGTACGACTGGCGGTTGATGAACAACTGTCCTGGCGACCGGCGTTGCAATTCATGTCACTACGTTGGCGCAGCCTGTTGTTTGCCATTTTGTTACCGCTGCTGTGCACGGCACTATTGGCGGTGCCACTGTGGCTGGCGCATTGGCTGTTGAAGACAAACGCCGGAGCAGTCGTCGTGGGATTTGGCTGGGGCGTCGTTCTATTGCTGGTCTTCGTTCAGTTGATACTTCTGCTGGGTGTGGCCTTGGGCTGGCCGTTGATGTGGGCGGCCATCGCGGCGGAAGGGACGGATTGTTTTGACGCAGTCAGCCGAGCTTATTCCTATGTATTCCAACGTCCAGCTCACTATTTAATGTACGTAGCACTCATGTTGACAATGGGATTATTCTGGTGGGCGTTCGTTGACTGGACAAGTGAAACAGTTTGTCAGCTAGCGGTGGCCCAAACGATTGGCAACCTGTCGCTGGAACGTCAAAGTTCGCTGGCAGTGGAAGGCAGTGATTCGACGACGGTACTGCGAATCAGCCTCGTCGCTCGAAGCATTTGGACTGGTGTCGTCCAGATCTTGCCCAGGTCCTTCGCGAACAGTTTTTTTCTGGTCGGTTTTGCTGCGGTCTACTTGTTATTGCGTTGGCACGTGGATCAAACCGAAACAGATGACGTCTATTTCGACCGTGAAGATCGTCGTCGCGTGCTAGGAATTCCTGGCGCCCAGCTGGAGACAACAGAAAACGCCGCAGACGAAGCGCCGGCTCAGGAATGATCAGTTCTGGACGGACTATCGTTAGTGCGTCGAAGGCGAACTCGGCATTTCCATGGTCTGTGATGGGTCTTCCTGAATAGCGGGAATTTCAATTTCGAATGTTGCTCCTTCGCCCAACTTGCTGTTAATTCGGATAAACCCGCCGTGTTCCTCCACAATCTTTTTGCTGACGGGAAGCCCTAGTCCCGTGCCACGATTTCCCTTACTGGATTCAAAGGCCGTAAAAATCTTGGCTTGGTCTACTTCGGCAATCCCCGGTCCGTTGTCTTGCACTTTCGCTCGAAGCACCTGAAGGGCCTGATCCCATTCAGTCGAGACGATGACCTCGCCAGATTCGTCTTCATGTTGCTCGGCACATGCATCAATGGCGTTGGTGATGATATTCGTAATAACGCGGTGCATTCCTTCGGGATCGAACACCATTTCTGGAATCTCGTTGCCAGTCTCTAGTTTCAATGTGACGTGTAGTTCTTCCGCTCGACTTCGCATCAGCTCGACCACGTCACTGACAACTTGGTTCCAATCGGCCAGCATCATATCGGGTTGTCGCTCTTTGCTAAACGTCAGCATGTCCATAACCAACGTTGAAATCCGATCTTGATTTCGTTCTACAATGCGCCATCCCTTGGTGGTGATTTCACGGTCGTCATTCTTGAGACCTTCTTCAATTAGGTAACTGCCGCCGCGAATGCCTTGCAAGATGTTCTTAACGTGATGCGAAAGCCCGGCGATGGTTTGTCCAATCGCGGCCAGACGTTCTGCTTGTAACATGGCCGAATAATACGAAGTGTCTTCCACCGCCAGGGCTGCCTGATGCCCAATCGCCACCATCAGCTTGAGATGGTCTTCTGAAAATTTATTCTGCGGGTTGGACTTGAGCAGATTGGTCGGTGACGTATACGTGTCAATGTAAATCACGCCCACAATGCCGTATCGACCCTGCATCGGTACGCAAATGGCTTCTCGCACACCTAACTTGACGATACTGGCTGCGGCATCCCAACGACCGTCATCACGCGCGTCACTGGTAAGCACGCCTTGCTGGTTCTTGGTAACGTAGTCCAAAATGGTCTGACTGATTTGCAGCTGCGCGTGTCGAGTCGTCTGATGGCGATCTCGAAAGGCATTCGGCGTCAATTCGCCACTGTCCTTATTCAGCAACATCACGCAGCCTCGATCGGCCTCCACCCATTCAAAGATCAATTCCAAGATGCGACCGAGTAATTCGTCGATATCCAAAGTATGACTGACGGTCAAAGTCGTGCGATACATGATTTGCAGGTTGCTGCGTGCGTTTGCCAGCCAAGGTGAAACACTGGAGTCGGGTGCCAGAAAAAACTGACTCCCTTCTTCATGTGGAATCGAATGAACAATTCGCGAACCGTCAACAGCATCCGAAATTCCCACCGCAACGTCTCGGCGACTGGCGGAATCACCACTGGCCGATGTTGTCGTAAAGATCATCAGCGTACGGCCAATTTGAACACGATCACCGCTGCGAAGCGGTTGATGATCGGTGCGCAAACTGTTGACAAACGATCCGTTGGAACTGCCCAAGTCGATCCATTCGAACGTCTGATTGTATTGCCGCACTTTGGCGTGCTGCCGAGAAACTTCAGTGTCGTGCAGCGTGATCTGATTTGACGCATCGCGTCCAATCGAATACTCCGGTTCGCTCAGTTCGAACCGCCGCCCTTGATCCGGACCTTGAATTACAAACAAAGATGCCACGCAATTCTTCCTGTTGCTGTTTCCCGCTACGTGAATGATCGTCCGTCCCAAGTGGTCGTCGACGCAAGCCACGCCGGTTCAGCAGGACGGTGTGATTCAAACCGAATTCTATCGCACTGAGCAACACAATTGAATGGAGGAACAATTCTGCGGAATTGACTAACTCTAGAGAAGATAACGCAAAAGAATTGGGTTATGCCGATGACGGACGCTGCGCTATCACAGCGAACGGCCGAATTCGCTGACGCCGTACCAACAGAACAATCAGCAAGACAAACGGAACTGTGCCGCAAGGCTCCGGGACAGCACGAACCGCAGTCACGGCAGCCGCATCCGCATATTCGCCAATTTGCAGTGCCGCTACCAAGTCGCTGGAATCGAACACGCCATCGTCATTCCAATCCCCGTCTTGCCAACCGGCAAGATCGTTCGTTTCGTAGACGCCCGCCGCAAAGACTTGAACCAAGTCAGATGAATCAAAGACGCGATCCAAGTTGGCATCGCCAGGCAAGGCTTCTTCCCAGCCGATATCCAACATCGCTGCGCGATCCAGTAACGTTGGCATTTGGCGCTGTCCAGGAGCGATGGCCGGCGCCAGTAGCGCTTCTTGCCGAATCCCATTCCACCAACTCTTGGTGCCACGCGCCCAATGTGATTCGGCTGAGTCCAGTGTCAGCCCAGGATTGGTAGCACTGCCCACATCTACCGCGTGTTCGCCCTGAAATCGACGATTACCATCCACCTGGTCTCGCCAAGATTTGGCAATTCCCATACCCAGTAAATGCATCAGTTCGTGGGAAGCCACGGTGATGAAGTCAAATTCGTCTGGTTCAATTCCAGTTAGATTCCGGCCATAGTACCAAGGGACTTCGTCGGGATTGTTATTGAATGAAATCGTGCCGCCCCAGACCCCATAGTCAGTGGCTGGAGTAGAACCGGCGCCAACTTGTCCTCGGTAATTCACCGCGTCTTCAAATTCGGCTGTTCCCGTCGGCAGTCCCGGAGCATCAATCGCCTGAGCCAAGCGGCCCGTGATGTTCATCCCGGCGGCGTAGACAATTATGGTGTCTTCGGGAACCGGTTCATTGTTCAAGATAAACGACCCCATGCCGTCAGGCCGGTTGAAAAAAGTTGCCCAAGTGTTATCTGCATCTGGTTCGATCGCGGCGAAATTGTCAACGTATCGGTTGACGACGCGAGCTGCCATTTCCAATGCTTCACGGCGCTCCGGTTCATCAAAGAAACCGAACGAATCATATTGATAGTCAAACTGGATTTGCAAGCCAGCCCAAGCGGACACTTGGCTAAACAACACCAGGATCAAGACCAAAACACATTGCCGCATCATCGAATTCTCCGTCCGTTACAACCTGGCACAAACCTTAATTCTACATGGTTTACGGTTTCACACTACAAAATGATCCTGCGCCCAAATCAAATACCTCAGCGGCGCCGGAACACCTACGCCGATGATGCAGAATGTAGTTCTCGGGACGCCAAGTAAATTGTGCCGACATGAACGTCAGGGACAAGTTTCAGAGTCTGAACAGCAACCGATTGGCGCTCCAATTCCAAGATCAATGCGTGCTGGATTCGCGCAGAATTCA
>JAGQOZ010000079.1 GCA_020426955.1 Planctomycetales bacterium | reverse complement strand
TCATTTCTCCGCGGCTTGCTGCCGTCCCTATTGTGCCGTCAATCGGCCGACATGTACGACTTGCGATCAGCGCGAGAATTCGGTTGGCGGCAAACGGCTTTTACCGTACGTCGTCGAATTTGATACTTGTGCCTAGACATGTTGTGGCGGCAGACTGGTAACTCGCCGCGAAACGTTTATTCGATTTGTTTCTTGCCGAAGAACATCATATGCTGCCAGGGAAGGCCGTCGAATTCGCGTCGTAAGAACAGCTGGTTCGCGTTCATTTCTTTGTTGATTTGCTGTTTGCTCATTTTGTGCAGACGTTTGATCGGGACATTCGGATCTTCCGCTCGGAATTCCACCAGAACAATCGCACCGTCGTCTGTCAGCGCATTTTTCATGGCAGCCAGCATCGGTTCCGGATGCGAAAATTCGTGGTAAACATCCACGCACAAAATCAAATCCACTTTGCCGGCCGGCAACTTTGGGTCGTGCAGTTCGCCCAGGATGGAAGTGATGTTATCGAGCCCCTGTTCGGCGGCGCGAGCTTCCATGAGACGAAGCATTTCTGGTTGAATATCGACCGCCAAAACAGTGCCATTTTCTCCGACGGCGTCTGCCATGCGAAGCGTGTAAAACCCATTGCCGCAGCCCATGTCGCACACGGTCATGCCGGGTTTCAGCTGCAGTTGCTTGACCATGGTGTCACAATCTTCTTCTCGCTGCCGAGATTCCCGAGTCAACCACGGCGCTCCGGCAAAGTGCATGGTTTGAGCGATTTCGCGGCCCATGTATTCGGTCAGCGCGGGCGGAACGGCATCTGTGACTTGCGTTTCTTGAGCAGTTGCGATCGACGCCACTAGGACGAACAGCCAACATCCGCTGTGAAGTAGATTTCCGTTGATCATTCGAACCTCTCTCTTGTCTTCCACTCTCGCTGGTCAACCAATGTGCATCGAATTCGAATCACATCGGCTAGTCAATTCTGGGCACTCGCGAGTTGATGATTCCACTACGGACTGGCTGGTCGTCCGTCGCCCCAATGTTCGCGATTAAACTGTTCGGATTGGCCGCGAGCAATCGTTAGGGTTGTCCAATTGTCACCGGCATGATGACGTGCCAGCTGGATAATTTGACCCACGTGATAACACGTATGGCCAAGAGATCTTTGCAGGGCCAAAACGACCGAATGCGGTTCGCCTCGGATCAACACCGTCTTGGCCAAGTCCTCTGATTGTAATTGACCTAGTGAATCGAACAAACTCGCCCAACCCTTTTCCCAATACGCCAATAATGCGGCTCGATCCGTAAAATCGTCCACAAATTCATCGTCTCGATTTCGCCAAGGTTTTTCGCCGTCGGCGGTGAGAAAATCGGTCCAGCGAGAAAGCAAGTTACCAGCGACATGCTTCATGATGACGACAATCGAATTTGTATTCTCGTCCAGCGGTTCGTGCAACTTGGCGTCAGGCAATTGAGCGATGGCTTTATCGGCCCAGCCTTTGTGCGATTGCAGTGTTTGTATCGCTGCGTCTAGAAGTTGTTCAGCCACGTCCATCAGGAACTCCGATTGATCGGCCAATAGGGAAACGAGTTTCGATCCACTTGAGAGAGCGTAGAAGTTTCGCTCGGAAACGACAACAGGCCGCCGTAGTATAGCAACTACAAGCGGCCTGATGTGTTGGATTCGAATCAACCGTATGCGGCTGCCGAGTTGAACGTCGTAATGGACAAGGTAGCGAGTCCTTGGAGAAGAGGAGTCGTTACCTCGTCCACTACACGCGGAAATCGTCGTCCTCCGATCGATTAAAACACGTCCAGAATGAACTGGTGGCCTCGATGATACAGCCGTTCGCTCGGATAGTAATTGTGCCACTTGCGATTGTAGACGGGAATGCGCATTTCCGCCGGATAGCGATAGTACAAATTGTCCGCGCTTTGGTAGTAGCTGTTCGCTCGGAAATTCTGTGGATAGTATACGTATGGATAGTGATAAAACCGATTCCAGTCTCGCGTACTGGCGGCGGTGCCCCACGATGCTCCAAACGCTTGTTGAGCCTGAGTTTCTTGTACCGCAAACAGGGACAAGAACATCAACGCGGCAAAGCTGCTGATGATTAGTCGTCGTATCATGATTAACGCTTCCCCCCAATTCAATTGAGTATGTGCGTGATAGCAGACCAGGGAACGGTCCACGCAACGTACCGTGACATTCGCAGTGGACCGTGATCTCCAGCCAGGTACCCTGCGGTTCTATGTTTCGAATCGGCACAATCTGACGCGCTGTTGCAGTGATAATCAACAGAATCGATAGAACTGGGCGAATAGGATGTTGGGGCTGGCAAGCGAGGCTAAGTTTACTGCGGCTAGCAGATGGCCTGTGCGAATTCGGCGTCTGGTTAGCGACCTATTCTGCGGTGGGATCTTTGCCGGCCAGCAGTTCGTCTTCCCATTGATCCATCAGCGGCCAATCAATGGCGCACGTGCCAAAATCAGCCATGTGCAAATAACCTTCCAATCGTTGAATGGTGGCATCTAACATGTCGTTCTTTTTGGCAAAGATCGGGCCATGACTAGGCAGCAGCCATTTGACGTCTGAATCTCGAATACGGGTCAGCGACTGAATGAAGTCGGGAATGCTGCTGCCATGATGCGCGTCAATCGCACCCACACAACCGTCTCGGTAAATGTTGTCACCACTAAAAAGAATGTCGCCCAGGCGGAAGGCCAGCTGGCTGTCGGTGTGACCCGGCGTGTGCCAGACTTCCAATTTCAGATTGCCAACTTCAATAACGTCGCCATCGTTGACTTGATGTTCAATTTCCACCGGCGGCATTTCCAAGTGAATGCCCTGAGCCTCAATTTCTGCGAACGTCTTGAGCTTGTCACCCGTCTGCAACGGTTCGACCGCCAACGGGTGCGAAGTCACCGAGGTCTTAAAGATCTGCTTGGCTTTGGCTAAGCCTTGAATGTGGTCGGCATCGGCGTGCGTGGCAATCAGCGTCTTGCAGTTGGCAAAGGGAAAATCCAATTGTCGAATCAATTCGACAATTTCGTCCACCGTTTCTTCGTAGCCAATATCGATAAGCAGCCATTCGGGACCGTCGTAGACAATGTAGACGTTGCAACCCAAAATCTGGCCAACCTGATAGTTGGTTTCAATGACGTTCGGAAAAAGAGGTTTTCGCTCCAGCATCGCTTTCGTCTTCTCAACAAGGCTCGTCTGCCCGCATTCGCACAAACTCCGCACGGGCACGTAGGGGTATCTTCGAGTCAAGAAAGGGTATTCCATCACGCGGCAAACGACAACGGTATTGACCAAAGGAAAGTTTCGCTCTTAGTCGAGATTCAGTCTCAATAAAACGAATAGTAATCCAAGACTACAGGCGAATTTGCCGAAAGATGGGCGCGTGTCGATAGTACACCTCCAGCGTACAGACGGCCAACGCGGTGACGTAAATTCGACCGCCATCGGAGCTGTGAGGACCTTGCGGAGCCCAGCTGCCAGCTTCGTGTCCACTGGTTTCTTGGGACTGCACCAAGATGTCTCGCATCCGTTCGTTCCATTTCTTCCATTGGCGGCCGCCGGCATGGTGCATGACTTGGGTGGCGTAGTACCAGTAGTAGATGTTGAATTGCCGAGCATCGGGCAGATGTTCATTGGCCAAGAAGCGAACACCTTTTTTTAGTCCAGTGTCGTCAAACGTCCAGCCCATATACATGCGGCACAGAAGGGCTTCGGCGGTCATCGTTTCCGTGGGATGGTGGCCTGGCTGATAACCGTACAGCGAACCATCGGTGGTTGTCGAATTCAGATAGCGGTGTGCTTTGGCAAACACGTCATCCGGCACATTCAGGCCTGCACTACGAGCACTATGCAGCGCCATGATTTGCCAACCCAACACGCTGGTGTCACCTCGTTCGCCAGGCTGGTACCGCCATCCGCCCTGTTTGTGCTGAGCGGCGATGATGAAGTCGATCGATTTTTGAGCTGGCTGGCGCAGTGCTTCGTCCCGAGTTAACGCGTAGGCTTCGCACAAGACAATAGCGCCTTGGCCGTGAGCGTACATGCCAAACTGATGGTTCGCACCGGCCCGCAGATCGCCACTTTCCAATTGGTTATCCACCAGCCAACGCAATCCACTGGCGACCACATCCTTGTACATACCGGTCCATTGTGTTTGGCCGGCGCCTAAGAACGGTAGTAAGCACAGGCTGGTGGCAGCGGAATCACAATGTTGATGCGCCGCGCCACGGCACTGGCCTCGGCAGCCTTGTGCTCGGTGAAATCGATGCAAGCTCCAACTACCGTCCGAATTCTGATGCCGAGCCATCCAGTCTAGGCCTCGCGCCACCGCCGCTTCCGTCAGCGTGGTGCCTCCTTCGCGGTGAATCATGTCGGTTCGCACACGAGGATCTCGCGTCATGACTGAACGCTGCACATTTTCCGTGCCCAGCAACCGCTTGAGGTTGGACAAATCCGGAAGTTCTGGATGAGGCTGGTTGGGATCAAAGCGAATCTGTTTGGCCATTTGGTCGGCCATGATCAGGGCCTTGCGCTGAGCTTCATTTTGCGGTTGATCTTGGTCTGGAACGGGCAGATCGAAGGCGATGTTTTCCACCGCGTCGATATATTGGTGCGCGTCTCCTTCTCGTTCGAAGGTTGCCACATTGGTTGACAGCGTGATTGTTTCTTCTTGCAGGTCGCGGCGAATTGACCACAGCGCTAACAAGATCAGAATCAAAAGGTGAATCAGCAGACTGGCCAACAGTGCGGGCAGCGATTCCCACCACGGTTTGGGGTGAACCACCTGTACCTTGGGCTTTGATGTCGGTTTCGATTGGAAGTCGGGCGGTACGGTGACCTTTGCCGATTCCCAACGTTCTGCTTCGATCAGATCTGCGTCCTGGATCACCGACGTCAAGCTTTGTCGCTTCTTCTGACGCACCTGCTGTTGATGATAGACGTCAAGTTCGTCCAAGGAAAAACTGGCGCCGCAGCTCCAGCAATCGGCAACGCCCAACCAGACGCGAAGGGAAAGAGGTGACTGACAATCGGGGCAACCGTGAATCAGCGTTTCACCATCCAGGTTTACTGGCGAAACCACTTTAATGGCATCGGGTGAACTGGTAATCAAGTCTACGTCCTTGAACCAGTTATTCGCCAATGGTCTGTCCGATTCCAGATTCAGCACGGGAACGGGCATCGCTTTGCGCCGCGGTTTCAACGCGTATGGCGTTACGGACGGTGAATCAATGCGGTTTCTGCGAGCCATACGAATTCCGTATTTTCTGACCAGAATCGAACGAATTACGATTTTACTCGGGAACCAATCTTGCGAAACCGAAGGACAGACGATTCGTTTAGTTTATCGCGTTGGTTCGAATTTGACGAACAAGGGTCTTCGATTTTCACACACGCACGTGAAATCCGCTGTTTTCATGTTCAACCCTTGCGGAATACGTAAACTAATTCGGACATGTTCGCACTGGGCTTTGGGCAGACAAAACGGATGGGGTTCGGTACGATGTGAAGGTTGAAAAACCATTGGTAGGAGACTTGAATGAACCAGGATCTGTTGGGTTTGCTGCAGAAGTTGGAAAGCCACATGTGCCAAGTTGTCTTGGGCAAGCAAGACGTGGTGCGGATGGTGTTGGTGGCGGTTTTGGCAGGCGAACATATCTTGCTGGAAGATGTCCCCGGCGTGGGCAAGACATTGGTGGCTAAGACGTTGGCCAAAAGCGTGCAGGGGAAATTCAGTCGCATTCAGTTTACGCCTGACTTGCTGCCCAGTGATATTGTGGGCAGCAGTGTGTTTAGTTCAGAGAGTCACGAATTTTCGTTCGCGCCGGGACCTGTTTTTTCGAACGTCGTGTTAGCGGACGAAATCAACCGCACTCCGCCTCGCACTCAAAGCGCACTGCTGGAAGCGATGAGTGATCGACAAGTTTCGGTGGATGGTCAAACACATTCGCTGCCATCACCGTTCATTGTCATTGCGACTCAGAATCCATTCGAATTTGAAGGTACGTATCCATTGCCGGAAAGTCAATTGGATCGTTTTTTGTTGCGAATTTCCATGGGTTATCCCGATCGCCATCAAGAACGCCAAGTGTTGGCCAGCCATCGTGATCGTGAACCTGTTGAAGAATTGGATTCGATCATTGATTGCCAGCAGATTGTCCAGCTTCAACAAGCGACTCGGCAGGTTCGCATTGACGACGCCATTAGTGATTACTTGCTGGACATTGTCCATGCCACGCGAGAATGTTCTGACTTGCATGTCGGCGTGAGTACTCGCGGAGCACTGAGTCTTTACCGAGGTGCGCAGGCGCACGCCATGGTGCATGGTCGCGACTATGTGATTCCTGATGATGTCAAGAAATTGTCACCGCTGGTGATTGCGCATCGAGTAGTGCCGAAGGGATACTTGCACGCGGGACAAAGAACGGCGGTAGAAAATCTCATTCGCGAATTGGTCGAAACCATCGCAGTACCGGAATAACACGGTGACAAAGGTGTGTCATGTTTTTGCGAAAGTGCCGAGTTTCAATTCCTTCAGAAACATGGTGGTATATCGGCATTGTGATTGTCGTGATTGTGGGAGCCGTCATTCGCGAAATCAATTTGTTGCTGATTCTGTCGGGCTTGATGCTAGTCCCCATTTTGCTGAGCCGCCTGATGGTTGGTTCTATGCTGCATCGACTTCGCTGCGAACGACGCCACAGCAAGTCTTTTCGGCCAAATGAACTGATCAGCGTCGAATTGGCGTTGGTTAATCCGCGACGTCGTTTGGATAGCTGGGCGTTGGTCGTTCAAGATCAAATACAAAAAATAGAACGGAACCGAGACGGCAGTAAGCTGCTTAGCCAAGAAGCGGCGCCGCGAGTTTTCATTCCATTCTCTCGGCACGGTTCCACGCAAACGGCCAAATATGAAGGGGCGCTACAGCAGCGAGGCCGTTATCAGTTGGGGCCGTTGCAGATTTCAACTCGCGCGCCGCTGGGACTGTTTCGAGGTACCATGACGGTCAACACACTTTCCGAATTGTTGGTGACGCCCAGGATTGGAATTGTATCCACGCAATGGAAAGAATTTGTCAAAGCGGAACGCATCGGCCAGCGTTCTAATCGCAAGAATCACGGTCAGTTGGAAGGCGATTTCTTCGGTTTGCGAGACTGGCGAAATGGTGACAGTCGACGCTGGATCCATTGGCGTTCTTCCGCCAAACGCAACGAATTAGTCGTTCGTCAATTTGAACAATCTAGAAATCAAGACTTCGTGATCATTCTGGATTTAAGCGTCACGCCCGAACAGTTTTCCACCGAACAAGGTCGTGCTGCGGTCGAATTGGCCGTCAGTTTTGTGGCCACGGTGATTTCGGACCATTGTCGGCGAGGTGGTGGGCAGTTGACGCTGGCTGTCGCCGGCGGGACCGATCAATCTGTCCGCGGAACCGCGTCCAATGCCTTGCTGCAAGAAGCAATGGAGATTTTGGCCGATGCGCACGCGACCACCGGCGAGCATTTGGCGACCGCTATTGATCGACATCTGGGACGGTTTTCCAGTGATGATCGAGTCATCATTGTGGGAACGCGTCCGATCCAACTTCGCGATTCCGCTCGGCTGTCCGAAGCCTGGGCCGACGTCCAGAAACGTCGCGCCCTTTCCAGTGCCATCTGCGTCGATGTGACATCCGATCAATTCGCTGCGTGGTTTTCGTTCGACGAAGAAACTCGGTGGACTCGTTCCGCACCAAGCGAACCGCCTGCGAATGCGGTTTCCGCAGTCGGTACTCAAAGTGTTCGCAGCGAAGGTTCCCTATGAAGATTCAACGCTATCTGCAAATCGTCATGGCCCTGTTGGTGATCCTGGGAACGTGGCTGCTGGGCATGGGCCAGCAGAGTCTGTTGTATCCCCTGGCCGCCGTAGTGATTGCCGTGACATCGCTGATTGTGGTGGACTTTTTGCAAGTGTTTTCGCTTTCACGGAGATTGTCTGCCGGGCTGTCCATTGTGGCTTGCTGTGTATTGCTGGTGCAGATGATTCAAAACAAAGAGCAAAGTCACTTACTGAACGTAGCCAACGCGTTGATTTTGCTGGAAGCCATTTTGTGTTTTCAATCCAAGAATGATCGGATCTATTGGGAATTGCTGGCGTTGACATTGTTACAAGTGATTGTGGCCGCGGCCTTGAATTTGGGCGTGATCTTTGGGTTTGTCCTGCTGGTGTATGTGGTGGTGGCGATCCTGGCGTTGGCGCTGTTCTATATTCATCGCGAAGTTCGAAGCGTTCAAGAAATTCGAAATGGAACCGACAGCGTCACCGCGAATGGCAGCGACTCTTTCCGCTGGGTTCGCAACGAAGACGCACCAATGCAAGTCATGAACCGCAGCTTCTTTGGACGTTTGGCTACCATCTTTGGCGTCAGCATCTTGGCAACCGTGTTGATGTTTTTCGCTTTCCCGAGATACAGTTCCACGGTTTGGCAAAGGCCAGACGAACAGATTTCCACAGTTGGCTTTTCCGAAGAAGTGAAACTGGAAGACATTGGCCAAATTCTGGAAAGTCCAGAAGAGGTGATGCGAGTAGAATTTTTGCAGCCGGATGGTCGTCCGTTCATGGTTTCGGGCGAACCGTATTTTCGTGGAGCGGTATTGTGGGCCTACAACCATCACGTTCATTCGTGGAGACAACAGACGTCCAGCAATTCGGCCGAAGTCTTCCGCAATCATCGCTCGCCCGATATTAGTCGCACGATTCGCCAAAAGACCAAACTGTTTTCCGTTTCGCGAAAAGTTATGTTTCATACCAGTCCCGCGTATTGGAACCAAGGCACGCCGGACAAGGTCAAGTATCATGCCGAACAATTTGAACTGTTGCTGGACGAAAACATCATTGATTCTCAACGCGATTTTATTCGCTACGAATTAGACACCACGGCCTTTCAGTCCACAGGTCGGCAGTTAGACGTGCTGCCCGCGGAACGTGGCATCGGCAATTCGGCGCTACAATCGCTGTTATCCCCCTGGGCGCCGGCGCGCACCGAGGACGATGTGGATTCGCAATTTATTCAAGAAATGGCGACACAGATTTTGGCGGCAGAACAATTGCAGAACGCCGATGCGTTTCAACGAGCCAAAGCGTTGGAACAGCATTTTTTGAATTCGGGGCTGTATACGTATTCGCTGGAACGAGCCAAAACTCGCAATCGCAGTGTCAATCCGATGGCGGACTTTCTGCAAAACCATCGAACCGGACACTGTCAATTTTTTGCCGGCGCGTTAGCGTTGATGTTACGCAGCCAAGGCATTCCAGCTCGTTTGGTGGTGGGCTACAAAGGAGGCGAATTCAATCCTGTCGGTTCGTATTATGTCGTTCGCCAACTTCATGCTCATGCGTGGGTAGAGGCTTATGTCTCGGACAATGAATGGGCCGCCAACGCCAAGCCAGGCGATCTAGCTCGGTCTGGAAACGGAGCTTGGCTGCGGCTGGATCCCACACCCTACGACGAAACCGTCGACGCCGATTTTTCCAGAGTTCCTTGGTATACTCGAGCCAAACAGGCAATTGATTATTGCCAAGTCCTATGGGACGACTATGTCTTGGGCCTGAATTCCACTCGGCAAAGACAAGCGGTCTACCTGCCCATTCTTCGCGCGTTTTATAACTTGTTCAGTCGCGAAGCGTGGTCGGATTGGTTCGCCAAGATTGGCCATTCGCTGATGACCGGCGAATGGATCACTTGGCCAACCGGATTGTTCTTGGCCTTGTTTGGTATGAGCGTGTTTCTGTTTCGCAAATTGATTTATGAAAGCGCACAATCGTTGAAAAGGCGTCTGCTAGGCGGACGCCGTCGGAAACGCAACCGTTCTGAACCGGCCTTTGTGCTTTGGGACGATCTAGAGAATCTGCTGGCCCGAAGTGGACTCGATCGACGCCCCGAACAAACTAGTTGCGAATTTGCTTCATTGGCGAGTGCTCGGTTGTCCGAAAACCCCGACACCTTTCCGTTTGCCCAGTTGCCCCTGCAATTGGCCGACGTCTTTAACCGAGTCCGTTTTGGGCTGCGCACGCTGGCTGCACACGAAGCAACCGCCATGCAAACCGAACTGGCCAAGATGAGCGCCGTCCTGCAAAAGAAGCGTTGGGACCAGAACGGCAAGTCTGATGCGGCCGCGGAAACGGAAGCGAGGCTGGTGTGAGTGATCTGCCCAAAGAGATCTTAGCGGAAACCAAATTCCTGCGCATGATTCAGGCAGGACATTGGACCTATGTGCAGCGGCCTAACACAACCGGTGCGATCGCCATTGTAGCGCTGACGGACAATCGAGAAATCATCTTGGTGAAACAACACCGCATTCCCGTGGACCGAACCGTCATTGAACTCCCCGCCGGACTGGTCGGCGACCTGGACGAACATGCCGACGAATCGCTGATCACCGCCGCAGAACGCGAACTGGTGGAAGAGACCGGTTATCATGCGACAAACATCCAGGTTTTATTCGACGGAGTATCTTCGGCTGGTTTGACCGACGAACGTATTCATTTGGTCCTCGCCACCGGTTTGTCGAAAGTCTCTGACGGCGGCGGTGATGCCACGGAAGATATTTCGGTCCACGTCGTTTCGCTGGACAATGTTGATGCTTGGATCAATGCACAACGACAACTCGGTTGCGACGTCGACTTCAAAGTCTTTGCCGGATTGTATTACGTCCGTACATGTCGAAAGCCGTGCGTGCAGCAAAATCGTTTTTGAAGACAAGAAATCCTTACACGCGAATCATGCTGACCGCAATGTCGCCCGAGAAGCAGACGTCAACATCGGACGCGGGGTCTTTGATTCGGTCGTGATACCGCCCGCGGTAAACAAGTTTTCCGTTTTGCGATTCAAAATCGGTGGGCAGCGGATTACGGTCAACTTCGCATTCGATGGTTTGTAGCGAACCGCGAATTGTCTCGTCCGCCGGAAGATTGATATTCCAAAAGGCGTGACGTTCCAACGTTCGTTCCAAGCAAAAGCGAATCGCCCGATCTGCCTTCGCGGCGGTTCGCTCCCAATCAATTCCGGCTGCCGTGCGGTACTGTGAAATCGCCAAGCCGGGCTTTTGCCAAAACACGGCTTCTCGAACCGCAGCCACGGTCCCTGACATAAATGTGTCAATGCCCAAATTGCCGCCGTCATTGATGCCTGCCACCACATAGTCTACGTCCGGGCAAATGTGCCGCAAGGCAACTCGGACACAATCCGCTGGCGTGCCGTCAATTCGATACCGCTGAGCGGCTACGTGTTCACAATGGAGCGGCCGAGTGGTAGTGACTTGATGGCCGCATCCAGAATGGCAACGATCCGGAGCGACGACCAAGACATCTCCATGGCGTTCCAAGACCTGCACCAATGTAGCGATGCCAGGTGCGTCAAAGCCGTCGTCGTTGGTGATCAAAAATTTCATGAGCGGGTCAAATCCAATTCGGTGCGTAACGCGTTGATCAATCGAGTGACTTGATCGGAATCATTGTAAACGTGGTTGGACACTCGGACGAACCAGCGTTCGCCCCAATGCACAATCGGAACTTCAATACCGTATCCGTTCCACAGTCGGGCTTGTAAATTCGCAGCATCCGCTACCGGCAGTCGCACATGCGACATCGCGCCGTACCAAGCAGAATTCGGCGGAGCAATCGTGTCCGTTTGTAGAAGGTGCAGCAATCGTTGCGTGGTTTCGTCCGCTAATGCAAACATGTATTGGCGAACCTGATCGATTTTCCACTGCTGAAAAAATTCAATGGCCGTGGCGACCGAATAATACGCGGAACTATCTCGAGTTCCCGACCACATGAACTGTTCGAACCAGCGTTCGGGCAACGCCGGTAGGAGCCGGCCCCAGCTGAGCTGGGTCGGAACGATCTGGTGTTGGTGATGGGGATGTACAAACAAGAAGCCAGAACCCAGCGGCGCGCACAACCACTTGTGACAACTGGCCGTGTAGAAGTCGCAGCCCAGTTGGTCCAAATTCACGTCCACATGTAGCGGAGCGTGAGGACCGTCAACAATGGTCAGTGTTTGCGGAAACGCGGCGCGAATAGCTGACAGGATATCGGCCACGGGCAGGTGAATAGCGGTGGCAGACGTGATGTGGCTGACAATGAAAATTCGAATCCGTTCATCCCACTGCTGTAAAATCGCCTTGACAATTTGGTCGGCTGATTCGATTCGAGTGGGCAACTGCAGGGTTTTCATTTGCGCCCGAGATGTTTGGCATTTGGCGGTCCAGATACGTTGGACTGCGCCGTACTCGTGATCGGTCAATGCCACTACATCATTTTCGCTCAGCGCAACACTACGGGCAATGATATTCATGCCGGCCGTGGCGTTTTCCACAAAGATCAAGTTGTCTTCGTGCGTGTGAATGAATTCGGCCAAAGCGTGCCTCGCTGCCAGCCAAGCCGCTTCCGACTGGCGAACGAAAAAATCCATCGGTTGCGAATCCAGCTTGTCCTGCCAATTTCGCTTGGCTTGCAGCACTTCCACGGGCGACGGTCCGAACGATCCGTGATTCAAGTAGATCGTATCGGGACGAATCGACCAATGTTGCGCAAGTTCCGGCCATTTCATGTGATTCGTTCCTTGTGAATTGGTTGGACCCGCCGTCAAGCCGCTTGGTAAACACGGAAGTCTATATAGCATACGCCTTAGGGCCGTCACCAGTCACCTTATTCAGTTATCGTTCCTGGCAAACACAAATCAGCATGCCACCGACCGTCCTGGCCCGGAGCCGCCAATGTTTCCTTTCGTTCTGATTTTTGATGATCTATACTGAACGTTCCGAGCCCATCGCCTAGAACGAAGGAACCAAAACTGTGCGAAGTCGACGACTGGTTGTGTTGATACTGTGCCTTTTGGCAAGTTCTGGTTTTGCTGAACCACCTTCCCAAGTGGAAGTGGATCGCCTAGTTGTTCGGCTAGACGATCAAACGCGTGAAGTGCGTGACGCTGCTGAAGACGCCTTGATTGCGTTCGGCCCGAACGTACTGCCTTTGCTGCCAGAAGTGAACAACAACACAGCAGCGGAAGTCAAAGACCGCTTGGCGCGGATTCGTAAATCACTGGAGGAATCGTCGGCGGAAGCGGTGGCCGACGCCAGCAAAATTACGTTGTCCGGGTCCATGACGCTGTCCGAAGCATTGAAGTCGATTCAAGAACAATCGGGTAATCGAGTGGTTGATTACCGAGAACGGTTTGGCCAACAGAACGAACAAAACCAGATCACCTTGGAAATCAAAGATCAATCGTTTTGGCAAGCCATAGACCAGCTGTGCGACCAGACCGGTTTGACGGTTTACAACTTTAGCGGTCAGGCGCGAACCTTGGCGCTGACTGCTGCCGCAAGCAATCAGCAAAAACGTTCCGGAGCGGCCAGTTATTCCGGCTTGTTTCGTATCGAAGCCACCGAAGCGATGGCTCGCAAAGATCTACGCACGCCCAATACCGATGCGTTGCGAATTCAAATGGAAATTCAATGGGAGCCTCGTGTCATCCCCATTCTGATTCGGCAACCGCTGAGCGAAGTGGTTGTCACGGCGGATGACGGCCAACCGTTGAACCTGATTTCGACTGACCAGACTTTGGAGATTCCGCCGCAAAGCACCGTTTCCGGTATCGACATTGGAATACCGTTGCCATTGCCGGATCGTTCCATCAAGAAAATTCGTTCCATCAAAGGGACGTTTTACGCTATGGTTCCCGGCAATGCGGCCACGTTTACGTTCGACGAATTGGACGGTGCCAGGAATGTGTCACAGCAAAAAGCCGGTGTGACGGTGTCGATGGATCGAGTCACCCAGAATCGGTCCGTGTACGAAATTCGCGTGCGGCTGAAATTGGACAAGGCATCGGATTCGCTGCAGTCACATCTCGATTGGGCGTCCAATAACGAAGCGTACTTGGTACACAAAGACGGTACAAAAATTGAAAATCCCAACTTCGAACGCTTCTTGGAACGCCCCAATGAAATCGGCTTCGTCTATCTATTTCCGTTGGAATCGATTGCCGATTATCAGTTTGTTTACAAAAGCCCTGCGGCGATTTTGGAATATCCCGTGAACTTTGAACTCAAGGACATTCCGCTGCCGTAGTGCGCCACGCCATCTGCATTAACGCAAGTTCGTATCTCCAAGACGGAAAACACTGCGACTTCTATTGCACCCTATTTTCCTTCGCGGAAGGCGTCAAAGTATTCCTTCGCTAATTCTCGCTGACGCTTGGGTAAACGCTGACCGGTCAAAGGATCATCGTCGGACGTTTGCGCTGTGGCAATTTCGGACTTGATTTCTTCGAGCGCCTGTCCTGCTCGATTTTCACCCTTGGCAATTCCGGTAATGACCGCTCGGCCGCGTCCCGGTTTGGTTCGAACCTGAGAATCATAAAATCCGGTGCCGGTTTCTTCTTCTGGACGATCTCCTTGTCCTTGTCCTTCCCCCATGCCCATGCCAGGCATCTGTCCCATGCCTCCCATGCCAGCCATACCTCCCATGCCTTGGCACATGGAACATCCTTCGCCGTTACAGTTTTGGCAGTTCATTTGGTCTTTGCTCTGGTCAATCTGTCCGAGTGCATCCTCCAGCATTTCCAGTTCATCCATTTCCTGCTGCAATGATTCCAGCTGATCGGAAATTTCAGCCAGTTGTTGCGACGCTTGTTGGCCGTCGCCATTTTTCATGGCTTGCGAACACTGCCCCAGTTTCTGAGCCAGATCCTTCATTTGCTGCATCTGCTGGTCTTGCTGAGCCATCTGGTCCAGCTTCTTTTGAATTTCTTCAGCGGCCTGGCGATCTCCTTGAGCCATCTTTTGTTGCAATTGTTTTTGCAAGTCTTGTTTGGCTTGTTGCTGCGCTTCAGCCATTTCCTGCAACTTCTGTTTCAGTTGATCCATCTGCGCTGCCAATTTCTCTTGCTGCGCTTCGGTCATGTCGCCATTCTTCATGGCTTCTTGCAGGTTCTTGATTTCATCCATGGCGGCTTGGTAGTCACCGTCCTTGAGCGCTTTGGCCAGCTTTTCCGCTGGTCCTTGTTTGATGTCTTTTAGTTGGTTCAGTTGTTTGCGAAGTTCGCTCGGATCGCCCAATTCGGCCTTGCGATCTTTGATGTCCTTGGCCAAATCGTTTAGCTTGACCATGGCGTCTTTCTTCGAAACATTGTCCTTCTTGTTCATGCCTTCGACACTTTTTTCCAGCTTGTCGAATAAGTCTCCTGCGTCTTTCAAGCCTTCTTCCAGTGCCAACTTCTTGCGCTCGGCCAATTTTTTCTTCAGATCATCGGTTGATTTCTTGATGGGTTTGGCGGCACTCACCACAGCGGCGTTCAACGTCTGGGCGTTATCGGGCTGAGCGTCGGTCAAGAACGTCAAACCGAAGACAACGCACGCCATGACGATGGGCAGCCAAGCGAACCGATTGGGGCGCACATGAAAATGTTCACCAACATCCACCTGTGCAACTCGTCGAACGGCATCTTGGATCAACGCTCGACCGGCAGCCGTGGACTGTTCTTCGGTCGACAAAGAAAGCGTGCTGGACACGCGTTCTCGCAAACCGCAGCGATGATCCAACTCCATGGCGGCATCCAACGCGCTGTTTCGTTTTACAAAAGTCCACAGCAATGCCCCCAGCAACGACACGCCCAATGAACCACCTACCCATGACCACAACCACACGTGGCTTGCCACGCCCACGGGCCAAATCTTGGGAATAGCCACGCCAATGGCCGCCACCACCAAGCCGATCAACAAACACCAAAACACCACGGACATGAATTGTTGCAGGATCAGTCGGCGGCGAGCTTTCTTGACTTGTTGATGCAGATCGTTCATTTTCCGAATGCTCCGATTGTGGATGGCAAAAGTGGCCTGAATATCGATTCGTCAAACCGTAGATAGTATACGAGAGTTTCCCGGGATTTTGCTACCGAAAGTCGGGACGAATGCTAGCAAGATCTTCTGCGGCCGGCTCCATTCCTGGCTGGAATCAAGCGAATTCGTCAAAATTCTAGGCGAACCAAGTGTCGCAACCGGTTGTGGCTATTCGATTTATGCGGTTCGTAACCTACACTTGAGGCAGTACTGTCCCCATCCCACGAACAGGAGA
>JAGQOZ010000798.1 GCA_020426955.1 Planctomycetales bacterium | reverse complement strand
GATTGCAGGTGCGACTTGATGGATACACACAAGGCATCCAGTTCGACAGCGGCTGCGTAATAGCTCCGTTTGAATTTGCCCTGCTTTTCTGATTCTTGCAGACACAGGGACGTTCGTACCAATACATCTTGAAGAACGTCGTCCACTTGAGAAATTTCCCAATTGTGACAACGTTGTGTCAGTGCTTGACGATATTCCAAGTTCGGCTGCCACACGCCATTGACCGATTGATAGATAGATGAGCCAACATCGCAAATCAACATTTGTGGAGTCGGCAAGTTGTATTGGTGTATTGCGTTTTCCACAGAAGCGAGATGTCTGCCCGTCACAAAGATCAGCGGGATGGGACTCGTTTGCAGATGAGTGCTCAACAACGCCAAGTCGCGTTCGTTTTGGACGTTGTTGTCCAGTGGAATGAATGTGCCGTCGAGGTCGGTAGCGAGAATTCGATCGAGTGTTTTCTGTTGCATTGGATTCATGACAAACTAGGATACCGATTTCCGCAAAACCAGATAGGGGCAACGTATTCAGACGTCGACGGTGGTAGAAACGAAGCCAGCCTGCTATAATCTTCGCACATGTGTCATCTGAAACTACATTCCGGTCGAATTGCACCGGATTCTTGGCGAGCATCCCCATTCTGCGCTCGCATTCCTCACTCATGTCGTCAAATCTCCACATCGCGAACGATTGGTTCGAAGGAAAAATGAGCAAACAGACAAACGAAAACGGGTTGCGTATTGCGCTAGTCAGTCTGCACGGATTAATTCGCGCGGACGAACCAGAATTAGGACGTGATGCCGATACGGGAGGTCAGATCAAATATGTGTTGGAACTGGCGGCCGAACTAGATCGGCATGAAGATGTGCGTATGGTCGAACTGTTCACTCGGCAAATCATTGATGATCGAGTGGGTCCGGCGTATTCGCAAGTGGAGGAACCGATTTCAGGTAGCGCCAAGATTGTACGGCTTCCCTTTGGGCCGAAACGCTACATCAAGAAAGAAGGCCTGTGGCCGATTGTGGACATCTTCGTCGATCAGGCACTCAGCTACTTCAAACGAACCGGGTTGCCCGATTTGATTCACGGTCACTATGCCGATGGAGGTTATGCCGGCGCCCAGTTGGCTCGGCTGCTGGGTATTCCGTTCGCCTTTACCGGGCATTCGCTGGGACGAGTGAAACGGGAGCGGATGGCAACGGGCAAGACACCGGTGGAAGAATTGGATCGCAAGTATCGATTTGGTTCGCGAATCGAAGCCGAAGAAATCTCTCTGGAAACCGCGTCGTTGGTGGTCGCCAGCACGTATCAGGAAGTGGAAGATCAGTACCAGAAATATCATCACTACGTGCCCGATCGCATGGAAGTGATTCCGCCAGGTGTGGATCTAACCGCGTTTCATCCTGCGTCCGATGCCGACAGCGCAGACGACGCGGCGTCGCTGTTGGAGCCGTTTCTCCGCGATTCGTCCAAGCCCATCATCCTGACGATGGCCAGGCCTGACGCCAGGAAGAATCTAGAGATGTTGGTTCGAGTTTATGGCGAAAGCAGCGAACTGCAATCGCTGGCCAACCTGGTGGTCGTCATGGGAACTCGAGATGATCTGCGGGAATTAGCATCGGCGCAGCGAAAGATCTTGTTGAACGTGCTGACGTTGATTGACGTTTACAACTTGTACGGCAAGGTGGCCTATCCCAAGCAGCACGCGCCACAAGACGTTCCTGCGTTGTATCGCTTGGCCGCCAAATTGAAAGGGGTCTTTATCAACCCGGCGTTAACAGAACCGTTTGGACTAACGCTGTTAGAAGCGGCTGCCAGTGGCGTTCCCATTGTGGCCACCAACGATGGCGGTCCGCGAGACATCATTGCGAACTGCCAGAACGGACTGTTGGTGGACCCGTTGAATCCCGAAATGATTGAGCAAGCCTTGCTGCGAGCGCTCACGCAGAAGGACGAATGGCAAGACTGGTCTGATTCAGGTACCAAGGGGGCTCGAGAATATTATTCGTGGAATCGGCACGTCCATCGGTATTTGCGAGACGTCAAGGAAATCCTTTCGCATGAACGACCACCGGCATTGGCTACCAGCACCACACGTCGTTTGCCTGAGTTTGATCGTCTGATCATCACGGATTTGGATAACACTTTAACAGGTGACGATGAAGGGCTGAAAGAATTTATCGATTTGATCTCACAGAACAAACATGTTGGATTCGGCATTGCTACTGGTAGAAAATTGGATGATGCCCTGCGAATGGTAGAAGAACTGGGACTGCCCGTTCCGGATCTACTGAACACGTCTGTCGGTACGGCGATTCATTATGGTGCTAAACTGAACCCAGATCACAGTTGGCGACAACAAATCAATCACCAGTGGAATGCCCAAGGCGTCCATGAAGTGTTAGATAATCTGCCAGGCCTTTTTGCTCAGCCAGCGGAAAAGCAAGACGAATTCAAAATCAGTTACGAACTAGATCCGAAAATCGCGCC
>JAGQOZ010000797.1 GCA_020426955.1 Planctomycetales bacterium | reverse complement strand
CTTCCGGATCAAGATTGTGCAGATCATCCATGGATTTTCAGCATTCCGGTGACTTGCCATTTCTAACGAACCACGAATGATCAAGACGACAATCAAATCAAAAAGCATGCTAAAAACGGCTCGTAGTCCGCCGTACATTCAAGGAGTTGAGTCCGTCCGTTTGAGTACGTTTCTTTGCCGGTGCTTCGCCGCAATCCCAGGTGGCTTTTCCATCGATAAGACGAAATTTTGCTCCGAGTCGCTTACCCCAAGTACCATCCCTTTCGCGGTTCCGTCTTGGTAGGATCTGTCCGTCGATTAGCAAGCTCGTGCACGAACGGACGAACGGACAGTTTCGATGGACAACCTCTTTCCTGCGCCGCCCAGCGGCATTCAGCTCGAATTTGTCTGGCCGAATCCCGCCGCGCAGGTCCAAGCGGACGTGGTGAAATTCTGGTTGGCCGAAGGCGCTTTGACGGATGTGTCGCAAGCGGAAAAGCGAGCGGCGGAATTATTGGTCGTCGCACGTAGTCAAACGGGCGAGATCGCTGCGGTTAGTACCGCGCGACGCGTGCTGGTGCCGGTCTTGAATCGCAAGTGCTTTTACTATCGGACGTACGTAGGCAAGTCCTTTCGCGTCACCGGCTTGGGCCGCAATCAGCTGGTCTGGTCCGTGCTCACTTTGTCCTATGCACATCTCAATCGCCGCTTCCAAGAAGGTTTCGACGCCGAATTCGCTGGGCTCTATCTGGAAGTCGAAAGTGAATCGATCAAGCGGAATCGGAACGAACTGGTCTGGTCCGATATGGGTATGAATGTTGTCTACATCGGAACCACACCGCAAGGCCATCACGCGCGAGTGTGGTACTTTACGGGTAGTTGTGTCAACCCGAACCGCCGCATTCAGCGAGATTGATGGTCGAAGCTTTTCACTGTCGAAGACATTTCGTGACCTGTCAACGTTTCCCATGCGGTAAAGGTAACTTGGTTGCTGATGGCTTCAATCCCCGACGAAACGTCAGTGCAAACCAGCCAGACGTTTGCGTTGCATTCGCCGCCAGATCACACCCGCTGCCAACGCAGCCCAGAGGCCTGTCGTCGGATGGGGTTCGGAGACAACCGCGACTAAACCAAGTTCCGTGGCGCTCATTGCGAGATCGGACCGTGTGCGATTGATGATCTGGATTGCCAGGACGTTATCGTCGCCGGGATGCAACAGGTCCGGCAGCGTTGTCACGTCGATGAACATCTGTCACGTAGATGAACATCTGTCGCGAAGCCGCTCGACTACTGACACGCGGCGTGGCGTCAAATGGAACCGGTTCGTTTGGAATCCCAAAGGGCGAACGTAGTATTTCGACGCCATTGACGTACGCCACGAACTGATCATCGAAGCCGATCTGTAAGTTCAACTCTTCGATTTGCTGCGGATCGCGCACCGAGAATTCGTGGCGAAGGTAGAGAGTCGAATAATTTCCTCGAGCGTCATCTAACCGCGTTTGAACGTTTCGTAAATCCCGATCGCTTCCGGTACCGAATCCGTCGACACTCGTTTCCCAACCGCTATCGTCAAATGTCGACGTCGCCCATGCAAGGCTCGAGTCCGAAGGTTCCTGCGTGCCCCTCCAAAACTTCCAGGTGTCTCCGGCAGCAATGAGTTGGATATCGATATGTCGTTGGTCATTCGTGATTTCGCACCGCTCGACAGCGTGATTCAGGTAGATGGGCGATGCAATCGAAATGCGGATCGATCATCCGAGACAGTAAAGCTTGTTCGACTCAAAAAGAAAAACGGCAAACAATTTTGCGGAATCTACGACGAGATTCTTTTGCAGACAACAACCGTCATTCTCAACGAGCGGCAAGCACCCAACGACGAGTCACGAGTCCCAGAGAAGGAAGTGTCTAAATTGAGTCAGCAGTACTTCGATCGCCTGCGCCAAGACAACGACTTGGGGGCTCGGTATACCGGAGTTTTGCTCGCTGGGAGGAAATCCCACCCGTTCGCGAATTATTACGACTGCAAAGCAATCAAGAGTCGTTTGTTGTGATTGAACAAGATCCGTCGCTTCGAGCGAAACTCGAGCACGTAAGCCAAATTTCTGATCGTTGGGAACGTCGTCGTGAACTTAGGAAACTCGCTGCCCGAATCGCAGCCATCACGGTTTCCATCTAATATCAAGCTGGGTTTGATCCAGAGCAATTCGCCGATCGCGATCCCACCGGCAACTTTTGGCTTCTTCGCCCCGGTTTCTATCGTTCCGATCGAGGCATTGATCTTGCCAGTGGATATTCCGATCGAGAGAATCAGTCATCTACGACGGTCTTTTGATTTCATTAAACTTCGATACAGCAAGGGAATTGAAAAAATGCCCGCCCCCACTAAAACGCAATTACGTTATCTCTCCTTCATTCATGCTTACACCGAAGGGTTTGGGCAGCCGCCATCCATGCAGGAGATTGCTGAGGCACTGAAGGTCAGCTCGCCGTCGGTCAATGGAATGCTGAAGAC
>JAGQOZ010000796.1 GCA_020426955.1 Planctomycetales bacterium | reverse complement strand
CCCTAATTCAGGTCATAAACTGGGAGAAATACCAGGCATCTGTCACCGTGGCAAAATCTGCCACACCAACCACCAGAAATAACGGGAGCGTATCAAAATCTGATACAGAACGTGATACGCAAGCTGATACAGAACGTGATACGCAAGCTGATACAGAACGTGATACAGAGAGAATAATGTATAAGAATGGAAAGAACGAAAAGAATCCCGATCTCACTTCTCTCCCGTTTCCTTCGAAAAAATTCCAAGAGTGTTGGCGTGACTGGGAGACGCATCGAAAAGAAATCAAGAAACCCTTGACACCGACTGCGATCAAGCAACAACACAAGCAGATGGCCGAATGGGGCGAAGCTTGGTCGATCCGCGTCATGCGGCACACGATGGCGCAGGGTTGGCAAGGCTTACGTGAGCCGGACGGCGAGAAGCGGCCGACCAACAACGCATCCCGCGTTGCAACTGCTGAAGATCTCGCCAACTGGCGACCGGAGGCGATTTATGATTGATTCTAGGCCCCAGATAATCGACCCTAAGCACGTCCGCGAATTCTTAGTCAAAACATTGGCGGAAGGCCAAACCTTCGAAATTCGCGTCCTGAAGGCCTCACAGAAGGGCAGTCGCTACACGCAAAACTGGTTCGGATACTTCGACGATCCCGCCGCCGCGATTAGTGAGCTGTCGAAATTCGAGTATTGGCCAGCGGCATACTTCACGCCGCAAAGGATCAAGCCGGAACTCTTCGCTCGAGCAGCAAACCGGATAGCGCCAGCCAAGGACGTACCCAGCACGGCCGATGGCGACGTTACGGACTACCGGTGGTTGCTGATCGATCTGGATCCGAATCGACCGGCTGGGATATCCAGCACGCAAACGGAACTCGACTTGGCGGAAATCACTCGTGACGAAGTGGTTGAAAAGTTGACTCGGCTTGGTTGGTCGGCACCGGTCGTCAATTGCAGCGGCAATGGTTGGCATGTGATGTACCGCATTGATCTGCCCGCAGCGGACAAGGATTTGGTAAAGCGAATCTTAGAGACCTTGGACCAGCAGTTCAGCACGGATGCCGTGAAGGTTGACACAACAGTGTTCAATCCGGCTCGAATTTGGAAACTGCCGGGAACGTTGAGTTGCAAAGGCGACAGCACGCCGGAGCGACCGCACCGAATGGCGTACAACGTCACGATGCCCGACGATCTTGTGATTGTCACCCGTGAGCAGCTGGAATCGTATGCCGCGGAATTCGAAGAACCGACACCAAAGCCGTCCGCCACCAGCACCGCGAAACGCGACTACACTGGGCAACCGTTTAGCTTGGTGGAATGGATGGCTCGGCATCTGCCCGATGCTAAGGCACAACCGTACCAGGGCGGGCACCGTTGGATTCTGAAGCCATCGCCCATGTGCGAACATCACGAAGGTGCGGCGTTTGTCGTACAGCCGAAAGACGGTCCAATTGGAGCAGGATGCCGGCACAATTCCTGTTCGTGGAACTGGCATGATTTGCGGGAACACTTCGAACCGAAAGGAAGCCGCCCAAAGAACAACCCGCAACGGCCAGCACAAGAGCCAACGCTAGGAACAACGATTCGCAAGACGACCCTACGAGATGCGGCGGAAAAGTACTTGACCGAATTGGAAAAGGGCCAAACTAACCTCATTCGTACAGGCATTCCTCTTCTCGATGAAGCAATCGGTGGCGGATTTGCTGACGGGGAAATGGTAATCGTGGCGGCGAGGCCATCGCACGGCAAGAGTGCCATTGGATTGCAAATGGCACATCAGATGAGTGCCGACGGTTTACCAATTGTGGTGATAAGCGAAGAAATGTCCGAGTTAGCGCTGGGCAAACGAGCGATCCAATACGCGTCGTCTGTACCAGAGGAACACTGGCGCAGTGGTATAAACGGCGTTCGCAGTGAACTTGGGAAGCACTTCGCAACGAGAAAGCCGATTCTTGTATTTGAATCGTGCGGTTCGGTTGATCGAGCATGCGACGAAATCGAACGGGCAGTCAACGAAGACGACATACGAGTGGCGATGGTTGACTACGCGCAGTTATTGGACGGCAAAGGACGAGACGCACGGGAAAAAGTCAGTCACGTAAGCTCGCAGCTTCGAAGGCTCGCCAGTCGTTTGGGAATTGTGGTCATTGTGTTGGCGCAATTGAACCGCACGATTGAAAAGCGTGGCAAGTTCGTGCCGATGATGAGCGACATCAAGGAAACCGGGCAGCTCGAACAAGACGCGGACGTGATCTTGTTTGGTGTTTGGCCTCATCGAATCAACTCGGAAGCACCGCCCAACGAATATCAATTCTTCGTTTGCAAGAACCGCAACCGAGCCATCCACGTACCGGCGTTTACATGCGAATTCAATCCCGCACGGCAAATGATGATGGAACCGAAACCAGCAAACTACGAATCCAGTTTCGATGATTGGAACGAATGGGACTAGGAATTGTTTCGCTGCCGTTCCAAGAATTCGTTGTACCCGT
>JAGQOZ010000795.1 GCA_020426955.1 Planctomycetales bacterium | reverse complement strand
AAGCGTTCGCCACCAATACCGTATAGAACCAACGCGGTAATCAAGTTGGTGACGTTAGCATCCAAAATGGTTGGCATGGCTCGTGCAAAACCATTACGAATGGCCATCCGTAAAGCGCCGCCATTCTGTCGCTCTTCACGAATACGTTCAAAGATCAGCACGTTCGCGTCAACCGACATACCGACGGTCAGTACCAAACCGGCTAAACCTGGCAATGAAAAAGCGGCATTCAAAAAAATCATCGCCGCTAGAATGAACAGCAAGTTCAGCAACAAAGCAGCGCTGGCTACCACGCCCGCAAAGCGATAATAGATCAGCATGAAGACCAACACGCCCGCCAAGGAAACACCAATAGCTAACTTGCCTTGTCGAATCGTATCGGCACCCAACAACGGATTAACGGTGCTTTCACTAATCGGGTCCGTTTTAAGAATCGCCGGTAACGAACCTGCGTTCAAGATTTCGACCAAAGATTGCACTTCTTCGTCCGAAAAATTTCCTTCGATGGTTCCGCTATCGACGATAACCGAATTGATGGACGGAGCAGAAATCAGTTCATTGTCCATCACGATGCCCAACCGAGCTTTAAAGCCAGTGGTTGAATTCGGCTTGTTCTTTTCGGTCAGGCCGGCCATGTTTTGCGAACCGCGCGCATCCAGGTTGAAAAAGATGGCCGGACGCATTCGCTGATCCATTCCTTTGCGAACGGAACGAATTTGCTCTCCGTCCAAGTCATACAGCGAATCGACATACATCAATACTTCCAGATTGCCGCGAACTTCGCGCGTCTTTTCGCCGGTGACATCCACCTTGTACTGAGGAACACCATTTTCATCCACATAGTCGACGGCGACCCCCACCCAACGACCAACGACACGACCACTTTTATCTTTGATTTCATAAGCGCCGGGCTTTTCGTCCGCCAGCTCAATGACATCCTGGTGATCGCGGCGATTGGCAACAATCAGGAATTCCAAGAAGCCACTTTTCGTAATGACCTCCTTAATACGTTCGATTTCCTGGTCACCCACATTGGGAATCACAATTTCAATCTGCTTGGCACCATATTGCCGAATCACAGTTTCCTGAACACCACCCGGATTGATTCGCATGCTGAGCGAACGCACCAAGCCTTTCATCATATCTTCTGACACGCCGCTGCCGGCATCTTCTTCACCATCACCCATGATGCGTTTGGTGGCGTCTTCGTCCACTTCGTATACCAGGATGGTACCGCCTTTCAGGTCCACGCCCTGTTTTGGTGGTCCTTCGAAATAGACAATCAGTGCAGATATTCCAATCAAAAACGCGATCAAGCCAGCCTTCCAACCGTGGTCGGGCATGCGCAGTGAAGTGGCCACATATCGCGAAACAAGAAACGAAAGAATCAGGATCCCAACAAGGACTCCGACGACAATTGGCGACATGAATGGTGATTCCTAAGTGATAAAAATGGGAAAATGTTCAATACAGCGAACTGCATATCCGTACAGTATTCAAATGACTTCCTGCTCAATGGCCGCATCGTCTATCACAATCCGGAAGCCGGCAGGCCTGTTTTTCATCTTCTTGAAAAACAAAATCACGGTCAGCAAACGTTTTCGTCCCACACTGTGACTGAGGGGATCGCCGCCAAACCGCCACGAATCCGCCCACCACTGGCTAAATAGAAAACGAGAATCCGCCACAAACCAAGACAGTTCGTCGCGCAGTCACTTAACCATGACTCCAAACCTGCGGATAGTTTGGTTGGTAATGTAAACCTTTGAATCCCCAGCGACAAGGGCAGCTAACTCGTTGTCAAGCCAAAAAACAGGCCAAATCATTCATGCGGTCGCAGCCTGCCAGCCCGACATTTTCTGGCGAAAAAAGTCGACAAATTGGTTCGTCAAAATTGCCTCGCGAGCATCTCGCAATAGGGTCTGATAGTACGTCAGGTTGTGGATCGAAAGCAGAATTGGCCCGAGCATTTCTTTGGCCAAAAAGAGGTGCCGAAGGTACCCCAAACTGTGCGAACATGCGGCACAAGGGCAGTTTTCCATCAGCGGACGTGGATCACGAGCGTGCTTTTGGTTCCGCAGACGTACTGTACCGTGGTCAGTGAAGGCCAGCGCGTTGCGACCATTGCGAGTTGGCATAACGCAATCAAACAGGTCAACACCTCGATAGATGGCGTTCAGCAGGTCTTCGGGACGGCCAACTCCCATTAGATACCGAGGTTTGTTGGGCGGAAGATACGGACAGGTGGCTTCGATCATGCGATACATTTCGGCTGGTTCTTCACCAACGCTAAGGCCCCCGATGGCGTAGCCAGGAAAGTTCAGGTCTGCCAGGGCCTTCGCACAGTATTCTCGTAGCGATGGATCGAGCCCGCCTTGCACGATTCCAAACTGCGCTTGTTCCGGCGAAGTCACGGACTGACACCGTCTTGCCCACCGAATGGTACGTTCCATTGCGTCGCGAACCGTCTGTAACGAATTGGGCAAGGCGACCACATG
>JAGQOZ010000794.1 GCA_020426955.1 Planctomycetales bacterium | reverse complement strand
TTCTCGGTCTGCACCGCGCGAATGAACGCTCGTTCAATACTGGTCTGCTTGAGCGATTCTAGCTGGTACCGAGTGACCTGGAGTGACAACTGCCAGTCAGCGTGAAACTCCAATGCGGCCGAAGCATCCGGAATTTTGGCACCGTCTTCCAGGTCATGATTCGGATCAATGGGAATCAGCCCGGTTGGTGTTCCGTCTGGCAAGATATCAATGGTTTCGGCTTTGACCAAAACGATTTGTCCAGACGATTGTTCTACGTCTTCGGGAATCAAACGCGGAACCGCAACGGCCAGTGATTTGCCCACTTCCAGGTTGGTCAACGGTTGTTCCCAAGTCAGTTGGATTCGCTTGGTGCCGATCAATTCACTGTCGCCGGTGAGCTGCCAAGCAACGTAGTCTGTGGATAGATCTTCTGGCGCAGGAGAAATCGACGTTTCTTTTAGATCTCCCGGTTCCACTCGAATAGATTCCGCGATACTGCTGGGAACATCCAATCTCAGTTGAGGAACACTGCTATAGCGAATCTGATAGGCCACAGTCGCTTGATAGTGGACGACACCCGGTTCAAACCGAGCGACCAGTCTTTGGCTGGCTGTGACCTGCGGTTGCCGTCGTTCGATTTCCATAACACCGCTGTAGGTTGCTGTTCCGTAACGAAAGCTCTGAATGGGTCGCACCGCGTTCGGTTTGGGCAATTGCTGCGAAGCGGCGTTTTGTTCTATTGCCGCATTTTGAAGGCCGACAGTCGAGTTGGTGCGTATACGCAGGCCTTCGGGAGCGAACAGCGTCAACCAGCCTTCGCTGCGTTCCAAGTCGGCGTCGGCAACTTTCAGCTGCGGTATGTCCAATGTTGTCGCTTCGCCCGTAGGTGACAACAAGTTGGCATCGTCAAGCGTTCGACGAATATGGACCATTAGGCCGACGTCGCCGATCGCTTTGGCCGAAAGATTGATATTCACCAAGGTAGGATCGGCGGTATCGCGAGCAAACGAATCGACTTGCACCGGTGTTTTTCCTTGCCCTGCGTCACTGCCCACAATCTGCACAATTTCAAATGCTTCCGGAACGTTGACCGACAAGTCAAATACGCCTGTTCGGCGAATTTCGTAAACGGCCAACAGACGCGCCGTTAGTTGGCGAGGTTCGACCGACAATTCCGTCCATTGTCGCACGGAAATACTCGGTTCCACCGTCTCCACGCGAACGGCCAAGTCATAATCTGGGTTGGCAAACCCAAAGGCAAACGTCCAATTCGTTTTCTGAAGTGTGGCATCCAATTCGGATGCGTCCAGCTGGGAAAGGCCATTGCGCCGCACCGTTTCCGCTCGCAATTCGTCCGCCAATCGAACCACCACAACACCTCGTTGGCGCCCCACGTTTTCGGCGACTACCTGGGGCGGTACGAGTTCGCTGTCTTCGGTCGCTGAATTGCGAAATTGCTCTAATTCCAGCCGCACGGATTGACTTTCGTTGGCAGGCTGAAACAAATCAATGACAATTTGTTGTCCGTTGTCGGTAGCCGCAACATTCCAAGCGCGGATGTTTGGGTCCACCACGTCCACCACTCGATGATCACTCGGCACCATCAACGTCAACTGAGATAGTTCCGATCGACTAATCTGGTAGTTCAGTTGCGACACGGTCCGAACCGTGCCGGGCAAGATCGAAACCTGCGTTTGACTTTGCACGCTGACCAGCGCATCGAGTCCCGTGGCGCCTTCCGATTTTGGCGTCCATTCAATGCGAACCGTGGGCGTCGCGCCGACAAAGGCTAACAGCCGAGTTTCATGGTCAGGCGAAGATGCGTTATCTTCGGAGTCGTCTTCCACGTCCTCCTGGCCTTCTGATTCCGCGTCGGGATTTTCCGTTGCAGCCAGCATCGGAAAGACTTTGACTTTAGACTGCGTCTCCGGAATGCGAACCAGCCAACGATGGACCGGAGCCAACGGTGGATGAAACGAAACACTGTTTTGGCCGGGTGTTTGGTCAAAGGAACGCGCGAACGTCAGCTTCAGTGAAACCGTTTGGTCAGCACCTTCCGAATGCTGGAACAGCAAGTGCTGTCCGTCATCACGAGCGACCAATTTGGCAGGTTCGCCGTCTATCGTGGCGGACAGGATGGCGCTGTCGGCCAGTGACAAGGGAATGTCAATCCAGCCGTCGGCCAAGACGGCAATCGTCACCGTTGACTCCACCTGCATGACATCCTTGCGCACGAACGCTTCACTTTCAATCTGCGTGATCAGTGCTTTGGCAGGAGGTGATTCGGGCGGCTGTGGTGTCGGCTGAGCTTGCCGAGCCGCTTGCCACAGCTCTTGGAATTTTTCGTACGGAAGATAGACGCCTCGTCCGGTTCGCTCGAACGTCTCCTGCAATTTTTCATACGGAACGTAGATTGTCTGTTCGTGAATTTCGGGATTTTGGTGCGTTGAATCCGGCGTCTCCTGAGTTCGCCCCGGGGCAGTGAGGCATGTGGCAAGAACAAAAGAGAGATACCAATAG
>JAGQOZ010000793.1 GCA_020426955.1 Planctomycetales bacterium | reverse complement strand
GTTGCGTGAACAACCAGCTTTGTCACTCGTCGGTCACCTACTATCAAGCCTGAACCAATATGCCACTCCTCGCTAAAGAACCTGATCGGTTTCCGGAGAACTTGCTCGCGACCGAGCTTGCCCATCCGACCAGTTGGTGGTTGCTGTACACCAAGTCCCGGCAGGAAAAGCTGTTGATGAGGCAGCTGCGGCAGTTGGAAGTGCCCCACTACGGACCACAGATTGAACAGCGACGGCGTTCGCCTGCCGGCCGGGTTCGTACGAGCTACGTACCACTTTTTACCAATTACGTTTTCCTGTGTGGCGGCGAGGAGCAGCGGTATCAAGCGATTTGTACCGGATGTGTTCAAAAGGCTGCTGAGATCAGGGAAGTCGTCGAGCTGGTCGAAGATCTGAATCAGATCAGTGATTTGATCGACATCGGGGCGCCGTTGTCCGTCGAAGGTCGCTTGGTGCCTGGCCAGCCGGTTCGAGTCAAGAATGGTTCGTTTGCCGGTTTCGAAGGCGTTGTGATCCGGCGTGACCAAGAAACAAGATTGCTTGTATCGGTTCGGTTCATGGACCAGGGCGTCAGCGTCAAACTGGATGACTGCCAACTGGAGCCAATCGGAGCAGCTCCCAAAGCTCAGGATTGGGACAAAACCGAGGTCTGATTCGACCAACGTTTATTGAACCACTTGTAAGCAGAATTCTCATACGACTTTTTTCTCACGCACAAACGCATCATGTCTAAAACCCTTTCTCCCGTCTCAAAGATTTGTTGTATCGGCGCAGGTTATGTCGGCGGACCAACGATGGCGATGATCGCCCACAAGTGTCCGCATATCGATGTCAAGGTCGTCGATATCAATGCGGATCGAATCGCACAGTGGAATTCGAGTCAATTGCCGATCTATGAACCGGGTTTGGACGCGATCGTCAAATCGAGTCGGGGAAAGAATTTGACGTTCACGACGGAGATCGATCAGGCCATTCATGACGCGGATATGGTGTTTATCTCGGTCAACACACCAACCAAGACATTCGGAGTTGGTGCCGGTCGTGCGGCGAACCTGGAGTTTGTTGAAAAGTGTGCCCGCCGGATCGCCGAGGTTTCTCAAGGACACAAGATTGTCGTCGAGAAATCAACACTGCCCGTGAGAACCGCCGAAGCAGTTAAACGCATTCTTTCAAACACATCCAACAACGCGACGTTTGATGTTTTGAGTAACCCCGAATTTTTGGCCGAAGGGACCGCGGTTGAAGACCTGTTGGAACCGGATCGCGTTCTGATCGGAGGCGAGCGTCCAGAATCGATCGAGGCGCTTGTCGAAGTCTATGCCAACTGGGTTTCTCGCGACCGATTGCTGACGACCAATTTGTGGAGCAGTGAATTGTCCAAGCTGACGGCAAACGCGTTCCTCGCGCAGCGGGTCTCCTCGATCAACGCAATTAGCGCGTTGTGCGAAGCCACGGAAGCCGATGTTGACGAGGTCGCTGCGGCTATCGGTACCGATTCGCGTATCGGCCCCAAGTTCTTGAAGTCATCCGTGGGTTTTGGCGGCAGTTGTTTTCAGAAAGACATTTTGAATCTGGTTTATCTTTGTGATTACTTCGGGTTGCCAGAAGTCGCTGAGTACTGGGAACAGGTCGTCCGCATGAACGACTACCAGAAAAGAAGGTTCGTCACGCGTATGGTTCGAACGATGTTCAATACCGTATCGGACAAGAAGATCGGCATCTGGGGATTCGCTTTTAAGAAAGACACAAACGATACACGCGAGTCCGCAGCGATTTATGTGTGCCGCGATTTGTTACTTGAAAAGGCGCGAATTTGCATTTACGACCCACAGGTTAGTAAACGTCAAGTGTTGCACGACTTGGAATACGTCTTTACCGAAGGTGATAGTAAAATTAGCGACGCGAAACGTGAGTTGATTGAAAAACACGTGACGTTCGCGACAAGTTGTCAGGAGGCGTCCAGCGATGCTCATGCGATCGCGGTTCTAACCGAGTGGGATGAATTTGCCGAAGTTGATTTCGACGCGGTCTTTGAGTCAATGAAAAAGCCGGCGTTCGTTTTTGACGGACGCAATACACTGAAAAAACTCGATCTGGCCGCCAAAGGATTCGAATACCACGGCATCGGGTTTTGAAATCACCAATGAGTTCGCAACAATTTCCCTCCGGACGCATCTACGTCGCCGGTCATCGTGGAATGGTCGGCGCCGCGGTCGTTCGTGAACTTCTTTCGCGAGGTGTCGCCGAATCGGACCTGATCACTCGGGGGCACAGCGAATTGGATTTGATTCGCCAATCCCAGGTCGAGTCTTTTTTCGAATCAGAACGTCCCGACGTTGTGATCTTTGCGGCCGCCAAGGTCGGCGGCATTCACGCCAACGACACGTACCCGGCAGAATTCATCTATGACAATTTGATGATGGCTGCAAACGCAATTCACGCGGCCCATCAATTCGGAACCAAACGATTTCTGTTTTTGGGCAGTACCTGCATCTATCCGCGGATGG
>JAGQOZ010000792.1 GCA_020426955.1 Planctomycetales bacterium | reverse complement strand
GGATCATCTTGAACAGGACATGGACGAATTCGACTTTGTAATCATCGATTGTCCACCGTCGTTAGGGCGTCTGACCGAAACGGCGCTCGCCAGTTCGACCGAAGTGCTGATGCCCATACAGTGCGAATACTTTGCGATGGAAGGGCTGACGCAAATGATCGAAGTGATTCGTCGAGTGATGAAGGGGCCGAAGAACCGTTTGGAGTTTGGCGGTATTGTGCTGACCATGTTCGACCATCGTCTGGAGTTGACTCGAGAAGTCGACACGGAAGTGCGAGATTTCTTTGGTGACATTGTCTTTCAAACCGTGGTGCCTCGTGATGTAGCGGTGTCAGAAGCGCCCAGTCATGGGCAAGCGGTGTTGGACTACGCTCCTCGTTCCCGAGGTGCTCGAGCTTATATTGAACTTTGTATGGAGGTACTGGATCGTGTCTAAAGAACGACGTTTGGGCCGAGGGCTCGCAGCGCTATTAGGAGACGAAGCGGAAGTTCGCGTCACGCACGGACAGGCCGGCATGGCGTTGGCCGACGACGACAGCATGGCGCCGCATGGATTGCGCGCGATTTCGCCGGACGACGATGATGACCACGATGATCGCGAACCGAAAGATGGCGATCTGCTGATGCTTAGCGTCTACGAAATTGAGGACAATCCGTATCAGCCTCGGCGCGATTTCAGCGAATCGGAAATTGTGTCGTTGGCTGAAAGCCTGAAGGAGCATGATATGCTCCAACCGGTGCTGGTTCGACGCTGGGGCGACCACTGGCAATTGATCTCGGGCGAACGACGCCTCCGCGCCGCCATCCACGCCGGGTGGACGCACGTGCCCGCTCGAGTTCGCGAAGCCGATGACCGCTTGGTGGCCGAATTAGCCATTGTTGAAAACCTACAACGAAAAGATCTCAACCCGATCGAAAAGGCGATGTCCTTTCGCCGCTATATCGATGAACATCAATGCACTCAGGACGACCTGGGTAAACGACTGAAAATTGATCGGTCCACCATCGCCAACTTGCTGCGTCTGCTGGAGCTTCCGTCCATCGTACAATCGGAAATCCAGTCCGGTGATATTTCGGCGGGACATGCGCGAGCGATCTTGCCGCTGGGCGACGAAAAGGCGCAGATTGACTTTGCGAACCGGATCAAGCGAGAGGGAATTAGTGTTCGCGAGACAGAACGGATTGTTCAAGATATTGTGCACGCGGAAGACGGCATTGGTGGTCCCAGCCGAGGTGGTCGGAAGCCGAATAAGAAGCAGCAGAGTCCGCAGATTGCGGCGCTCGAGCAAGACTTGCGCATGACGTTGGGAACGAAGGTGGAAATTCGCACGTCCAGCCGTAACAAAGGACAGATCATCGTCCACTTTCGCAACAATGACGAATTTGAACGGCTCAGCCAACTCATGAAAGACGGCGCAGGCCAGAGTTCGCCCCAGCGACATGCTAGCTAACACGACGACCGTTGGTTGACATATCCGTGCAGATTTCGCGGCTTGTGTTCCGTCGCTTTGCGCCTGCGAGCATGACCCATTGGACGTAGGTCTTGCGGCTAGAACAATGCCTCGAAACCACGGATGCTCCAGTCGGGTAAGCCGACTGGGGGCAGTATCATCGCGGCACGGAAAAGTTGCCTACGCTTGTGTGGCGGCAGGAAAACCCAACGCAATTTGCCGAACGAATTCCTATTGAAGTAGACTGTAAGCACAAGGACCGTTGGAATCTATCGGACACGCAATAACTTGCTCTAACGTGAACCGTCATTCAATGAATTCGATTCGGACACGTCGTCGCTGGCAGTTTTCTTTGCAAGCGATCTTCGTGGCGACTGTCGTTGCCCTTTGCGCTATTTGGATTGGCATTTCCATTACAAGAATACTCACGCCTCGACCTGATTGGGTCTATAACCAACAATTGCACCAAGTGATCGCAACGGCCAACCGCATCGATGTTCGCTACGGTCACGAACAAGAAGTAGCGAATACATCAATAGCCAAACTGATGTTTTCCATTGACGCCAAAGATGAAATTGCCGATGTGCGTAGGCAATTGAGATTTGAACGAAGGCAAAGCTTCGGCGGCTGTAGTTGCGTTGGCCTGTTGCACATTCAATGGTACCGGGACAACCATTTAGTAGCCGATACGTCATTGATTCACGGTCAATCGATACGTTGGAATGCCGTGCCCGGAGACATGTCACTGACCGATCGGTCCGCCAAGCGAATTCAGCAATGGTTGACACGTCATGGATTGTCGCCGACGTTTGTGACCGATCCACCTTGGCCCAACTAGCGCGTCGATGGGGCTACATGCGAATTCAAATTGTCACCACCAATCCAACCACACCGAACCAAGGGAATGCGGTAACCGCCAAGCGATGGAGCCGGTTCTGTCGACAGTTGGGGCATGTGGTGCGGATCGATTCGGTGGCGGATTTTGACAAGGCTTGGAACGCCGACGTGTTGGTTGCCTTGCATGCCGAAAAGTCGGCCGATGCAATGCGGCAGTTTC
>JAGQOZ010000791.1 GCA_020426955.1 Planctomycetales bacterium | reverse complement strand
CTATCGGCGTCAAAGTGTGCCACACCATTGTCACCCAGCACCGTATCGTCGTCGGCACCGGCGTTGATTTCATCACTCGCCGCACCACCAAAAATCACATCGTTACCGCCACCGGTGCTGATGGTGTCATCTCCACCAATACTCGGTTCGCTAGTCTGAATTTCCGTCAACGTGCCGTCGGGTGCAAACGTCGCGTTGCCGTTGTCACCCAGCACCACATCTTGCGAAACGTCGCCTGAGGCATCGCTGCCGGAATCGATGTTATCTACGCCAAAACCGCCCATGACCACGTCTGGACCATTGCCGGTCACAATCGTGTCATCACCACCGGTGCCAGGAGTGGCGGTGGAAATGTAGGTCAAGACGCCGTCGACAAAGTCGGCAAAGCCATTGTCACCTACGACTAAGTCTCGGCTGCCATCCGTACCGGCATCAATGTCATCGCCGCCAGAACCGCCCATGACCGTGTCGGAACCATCGGCGGCAAAGATGCGGTCGGCGCTGCCGTTTTCAGGGCTGGTGGTTTCGATACGAACGATGACGCTTTCGCCATTCACGGACTGGAAGGTGGCTTGGCCGTTATCGCCAATGATCACGTCGGCCGCCGAATCGGTACCAATCGGCGTACCGGAACGGTTCGTATTGATGAAGTCCGCTCCGATGCCGCCCAAGATGACGTCCCGCCCTTCGCCTGCCAAGATCATGTCACTATCGCCCGTATCAAAGACGGTAGTCGCAATCGAAGTCAGAACTTGATTGATATCGAACGTCGCCGTACCGTTATCGCCAATGATGATATCTCGAGCGTCATCGCTGCCGGCATCAATATCGTCTGCGCCAGAACCGCCCAACACAATATCGTTGGCTTCGCCCGAATGAATGGTGTCGTTGCCGGCATGTGTTGGATCGGACGTGGAAATCTGTCGCAATACAAATTCGCCCGTATCCACATCCACCACATCAAACGTGGCCACGCCGTTATCACCAATCACAATGTCATCACCGGGATCGGGAACAGGATTCAAGGCAATCGGGCCATCGTAGTTGATCAAGTCGTTGCCGAAGCCACCATAGACTTGATCGTCACCATCGCCGCCGCGAATCCGATCGTCACCGCCGTTATCCGGACTATACGACCTGGCTTCCACAACATGATCCGTTGTGTCAAATGGCAGTTTGCCCGCCAACAAGGTCACTCGGCCATGATCTCCAAACACAATGTCGTTGCCGTTGCTGGCAATGATGATGTCATCACCAGCGGTTTCGGAAACGTCAATCGCAAAGCCCAACGCGTTGTCTTTGGTGGGTAACGTGACGTTGAATCCCGAATCGCCGTAGATATGGTCCGAACCATTCAGGCCCCAGATTTCATCGTTGCCACTGCCGCCCGCCAAGTGATCGCCGGCTTGGCTTCCTCGAATGGTATCATTGCCCGAACCACCGTACGCCACGATTCGCTCTGTAGCGGCCGACGCATCTATGGTGTCATTTCCCGGATTATTAAACGCTATGGCGTGGACACCAATTTCGCCTGAAGTGCCTGTGTAACGAGTGCCTTCTTGCGACGTATCACCATAGACCACCAAGCGAGCGGTCGAGCCGCCACCTCCGGTCACCATCACGGTATCGTCGCCGCCACCACCATGAACCACGGTGGTCGCGTTGTCCGGCGTGCTTTCAATCGTTAGCTGGTCATTGCCTCGCCCCAGCATCATTTCTACCACTTCCACATCTCGGAAAGTGATCCCGCCGGCAAAGGTCTGCAGAATTGGTTCTTCATCCGTGCCGACGTTGATGTCAAGCGAACTCGACATGCCAAATCCGTTGAGCGAATCAGCTGTCAGCGTGCCTACATCGTTGGCTTCGCTGGCATCATTGAAAATGTTAACCGTGTCAATGTTTTCATCTTCCGGTGTGGCCGTGGGATCGACCAAGGGAGCATCATTTTCGTTAACCGGCAAAATAATGGCCACGGATACGGTTCGATCTTCACCCGAACCGACTCCGCCTTCCAAAATCAGCGGGCCGGCAATCCGATCCAGCGTGTGCGCCGCCTTGGCAAAGGGCATCACAAAGTCAGTCGATTCTTCAAACGAATCGTCCGCAGTAAGCGTGATTTCCACCGCATTTGACCAGTTGGCTGTCGAAAACGTGACGCTGTTGGTGTTGCTATCGAACCGAGGATCTGTACTGGACAATAGCGTTTGACCGTCACTGAGAATCTGAATGGTCACGTTATCCGTTGGCTGACTGGACAAGCGAAGCGAATAAGAATCGGTATCGCCACCTTCCACTACAAACGTACCGCCATCGGTCTCTTCGACAATCACGCTGGCCGTGTCTTCGTCATTTATTAGCACGTCCAGAATGGCCGAACCGCCCACGCTGAAAATGGCGCCGTCGGAAGTGAACGTGTGTTCCAGTTCGATGGTCTCTAAGCTTTCTCGAATACCATCGCTGGTCGCGGTCACGGTGACGGTTTGTGGTGTGTCCCAATTGGCAGCGGTAA
>JAGQOZ010000790.1 GCA_020426955.1 Planctomycetales bacterium | reverse complement strand
CGATGCCACATCAGCCTCTAGCGCGCTAGCGTGCGGTTCCGTCAAAAACCGCGTGCTAGCGCACTGCGGCTAATTTTGTAGAACGATTATGTGGAACGGAATTTCCAATTCTTGACACTAGTCGAGCGGAATGAGATGTGCGGTCAAGAGAATTTCGGGAAAGTGAAACCACCGTCCGCGACAATACACTTGCAAGTCTGAACGATCCATTCCATTCACAGTAAACACCCAAGTTTTTTTTCCTTAGTTCCTATGCTAAGGCTCAAGCTGAGGTAGGGGCTTGCCGTTCGGTGTGACGAACCGGATTCGGAATCGATTCTTCGTTTCATCCAAAGAAACAGAGGCCACGTTTACGCTCTCCTTTTCGATTTACACGTTTCTTCTTGACGACAATTTCGTACCCGAGATGATCGAACAAGTTATCAATCGCGGCATGCCCATGGCGTTTCGTTCCCGCCACGAATTGCGCTAATTGACTTTCACTAATGCCTGTCGCCTTGCTCATGGAGTGCTCAACTCCGTCGCCGTTCCTTGCCAATCGTGACTTTAGAGAATTTGCGTTAACTCAAACAAACAGCCTTCGAACTGCTCCACTACCCACCAAATTGTTGAATTTCTTGTAGTCCTTACGCTCACGGCGAATGCGACCAGCCGGAATTGCAGGATGAATACGGTGTGCCTCAGCGAATGCAATTATACTTTCTGCACTCGGTCGTTTACGCGCGGATGCTGTTTTCCATTCGGAACTCGGAATCAGCGATTCCATCGCTAAAGCGTCCGCTTCTTTCTCAATCTTCTCGGTGCTTGCTTCATCCAAATTGTCTACGATTGAGTCACAGATACCGGAATCAATATGTAAAGCAATGTGCGCTAGTTCATGCAACAAAACAAACCAGAAATTATCCAAACGATCATATCGAAGCGTTAGTGCAACGATGCGACTGGTTTCGCTCAGTCGTATTGCCGCTCCGTCAAGAAACGTTCTTGGAAGTTGTGACTCGACGATCAAGTGAATACCACTCTTGCGAAGGAACTCGGCGGCAAGTTTTGGCCCATCGTCGAAGTAGCTGAGCTTGACCACTTGCTCCAGAAAATCTTCATTGACAGTTCCCGATTGATACACCGCAATCTTTTCACGCGATGCGACGCTCATCACGCGAATTTTCCAAGCGGTTAACGCGGCGTCGTCCATCTCGCTTCCGCAACGTACATTCTGTCGCTCCAGAGCTGGATGTCTTGACGGATTGCCCACGGCGGCAGCGAATTGGCCGAGTACATCTTCAATCTGATCTTTTGCTTCTTGCAATGAACCAACAATCCCCTTCAGCCATCCTCGTTTGTACATTTCCGTGATGGGAAACTTCTTTCCCAACGCAAGGAAGTCTCCATCATCGAGCGTCGCACCGCGTTCCTGGAGCAGGACCTCAGCCGGAATTCCTAACTCGCTTACAAGCTTGCGAATCATCGTCAGCGAAAGTTCGCGCTTGCCATTCAGGACTTCCGATACCTTACCCTTGCTACCGAAGATCGGGATTAAGTCCTTTTGCTTCAGTTTCGCTTGTTCCATGCGGAAACGAATTGCCTCGATTGGATCGGGCAAGTCAATTGGGTATTCCTTTGCTTCGTAGGTCTCAACCAACAGAAGCAAAAGCTCTAATTCATCACCGTCTGGCGTACCATGCTTCGCCGTGAACAGTTCTTCGATACGCGCTAGCGCACGTTCATGCTCCACGGTCGTCTTGATGACCTTGGGATGAAATGGCTTAGATGCTTTGCGCGTCGATTTCGTCATACTCTGCGTGCGTCCCTATGAACCGAATGTAGATGGTGTAAAAGTCATAGTTGATCCAAACAATCAACCGAAACTCATTACCGCAAATGTTGAATACGACCCGCCCATCCTTGAGAATGCTGGCGTTGCCGTATTTGGCTTTCACGTCAGCGGGCTTGGTCCAACTCGCGGCTTCCGCTTCTGCGTACCAAGCCTTGAGTTGCTCCTCCGAGCGAGGATTGGCAGTCCAATACTCGACCAGTGTTTTGCGGGCGATGATCCTCATGAATTATCGGCGGTTCCCTTCGCGGAATCAATCTCAAAGTTCCCATTATGGGAACTTTGGCATCGTGAGCTAGACTCTTCGGGTTCGAAAACCATGATTTTACTGCTTAAACAGGCGGCTAGCCAATTCTCCAGTTCGTCCCGTACGTCTTGCCAATTCAGGCCGCCAAGTCCGCACCCGAGGGCGGGGATGGCCCACCCTAAAGCCTCTAAAGCAGCGTAATGCGGTCCATGACACCTTGGATCATGCCGCGAGATTATGGCTATTGCTAGCAGTTGCTGTCGAAAAGATCCTGCGGCGTGTTTGACCCTTGTTTTCATTGGGTCAGATTCAGTACGCTCGAAGCATGGCATGCAATAGGTGATCGGTTCAAGTCCGTTATCCTCCACCTTTAAAGCCGCTTGCGTCCATCGCAGGCGGCTTTTTTCGTGCGCCTAAGTCGTTCTGAGCCA
>JAGQOZ010000789.1 GCA_020426955.1 Planctomycetales bacterium | reverse complement strand
ATCAATCGACATCTCTTGTTCGCTCGTCCCGTTCCCTATCACGACGCCAACAACGGTGGTCGCAATGTCTTGTTGCGAACCGATTCCACTCCCGAATCGGGTCCGTGGCGATTTCGCTACGCTACGGGCCTGACTGGCTTGGACCAGAACAATCGTCGTTTCAGTTACGCCAGCGCGTGGGAAGATTTTGACAACGATGGCGACCTGGATTTGTACGTTGCCAACGATTTTGGGCGAAACAATCTGTATCGCAATGACCAGGGCACCTTTACCGACGTGGCGAATCAGGCCCAAGTGGAAGACATCGGTCCCGGCATGTCCAGTAGCTGGGGCGATTACAACAACGACGGAAACATGGACCTGTATGTCAGCAACATGTTTTCTTCGGCCGGAAATCGCATCGCGACTCAAGGCCAATTTCACAGCGCCGCAGACAGTCAGACCAAAACGGCCTTTCTGCGACATGCTCGAGGCAACTCGTTGTTCGCCAACCAAGGTGACGGTTCGTTCCAAGACATTGCGGAATCGGCGCACGTGGTCCTGGGTCGTTGGGCGTGGGGTTCCAAGTTTGCTGACCTGAACAATGACGGTTGGCAAGATCTGATTGTCACCAACGGATTTATTACGCAGCCCGATACTGGCGACTTGTGAAGTTTCTATTGGCGACAGGTCGTGTCGCAATCACCCACGCAAAGTCAAACCGATGATCCGATAGAAGCCTATCTGGATGCGTGGCAACAGCTGGCATTACGGATTCAACAAGGGGGATCGTTCAGCGGTCGCGAACGGAATTGCTGCTTTTTGAACACGCAGGGAGTTCGCTTTGCCGATGTTTCTGCGGCGATTGGTCTAGATCAAATCGATGATAGTCGAACCGTGGCACTGACCGATTGGGACCACGACGGCGACTTGGATATGTGGCAAGCCAACCGCACCGGGCCTCGATTGCGGTTTCTGCGAAATGACATCGAATCGAAGCAGGGCTTCGTCAGCATTCTATTACAAGGTGATCCGCAACGCATGGTGAATCGCGATGCTATTGGTGCGCGCATCACCTTGACCACGGTCAACAGCCAAGGTCAAACCAACATCCAAACGCAAACGGTGTACGCAGGTGACAGCTATTTGAGTCAGTCTTCCAAATGGTTGCATTTTGGTTTGGGCGAAGGGAATTCCATCCAAAGCGTTGTCGTTCGCTGGCCCAGTGGAGATGATTCGCGACGTACGGAAGCGATTCAAGGCGTGCAGGCGAACGGCCGTTTTGTGGTTCGCTACGGAACGGGCAGGGCCGAAACGGCAGATGTTCGCTCAGCAACGCCGCAGCTGGTCGCCTCCACACCCGCTCCAGCTGCGGATGACCAACACGCTCGACTCTGGCTTTCCACGCCGACGGAGCCAGTGTCTGTCACCTACACCGACGCAGGCAAGCAACGCCAACAACTGACATGGCCGAATAATGCAGATTCGCGTTCCCCATCCGCCACGTTGCTGGTCTTTTGGGCCAGCTGGTGTTCGCCGTGTTTGCAGGAACTTTCTGAATTGGCGGCACAAGCGTCGACACTACACGACGCTGGTTTGCGAATTGTCGCACTGAACATTGAAGCTTTGGAAGAAGACGCAGACCAAGCGTTTCAGGACGCCAAGGACGCCATGCAGCGTTTGAAGTTTCCGCACACTTGGGGCTTGGCCGATGAAGCCACGCTTCAGCAAGTAGATCAACTGCGACACCAAGTGTTGTATCGCCAAGATGCGTTGCCGTTGCCGTCCAGCTGTTTGTTGGACGGGCAAGGACGAATCAGAACGTTCTATTCGGGACCGGTCGATGTGAAAACCGTGTTGGATGATCGCCAGCATTTGGAAGACAGCGAAGAACAATCGTTAGTCCGTTCAGTACCATTCGCCGGACGTTGGTCGAATCGCATTTTTGTCACCAACCCGATTGCCATTGCCGATGTTTATCGCCAAGAAGGCCAGTTTGATGATGCGGCAGAATATTTGGAACGGTATCTAACGAATCATCCGCAACCGCCCGCGTCGAATCAGACGCAAGCTGCTGCCACAGAACGACTCCGCCTGGCCGATGTTCATTACTTTTTGGCTCGTCTAGCACAAGCTCAGCAGCAAGACCCCACATTGCATCTGCAACAAGCCATTTCGCTGAACCCTCGCTTGACCGCCGCGCTGGTCGAATTGTCGGACGTGCAATTGTCGGCCAAACAATTTTCCACCGCCGGTAGACTGTTGGAGCAAGCTTTGGCTCAGCGTCCCGGCGATGCCAACGTGCACAACAAACTGGGCGTGGTCCGTTTGCAGCAAAACGAAATCAACAGCGCGATCGCTCAATTCCAGCTGGCGTTGCAGGCGAATTCGCGCTGGTATCCGGCAGCGAATAATCTGGCTTGGTTGCGAGCGACCCATCCGGATGCGCAGTTTCGAAACGGCGCGGAAGCGGTTCGCATGGCGGAACGCATTTTACGAGAATCGAATTCCATGCGGCCCGATTTTCTGGA
>JAGQOZ010000078.1 GCA_020426955.1 Planctomycetales bacterium | reverse complement strand
CTGATAGGTCATTGGCAGTGATCGTGTTCGCATCAAATTCGAACAAGGAGTCCAACTTTACGCTCTGGCGATTTGCCGTCACCCCACCTTGATCGGGCACTGCCACAAAGCGAACTTCGGCAGGCAACTCGGGTGACGCCTGCAAGAAATACTGACCATTCGTATGATTAACAACCACGGTCTGCAATTCGTTGCGAACACCATCGAATCCCGCACTTTCCGTCTCTGCGGCACGAACCTGTCCCAACGAATCAGCCAGTCGCACGTCAGTCGCATTTCCGCTCGTCACATAACCATACGTATCCTGTGATTCGCCAGCGATCCTCGCTCCGACGGTATTCCCGGTGGGCGAATTCGGTTTGACCCCTCGAGCATTGACATCGGGTTCAAACTGTCCGTTGCGAATAGTCAGCAGTGTGTAATCTTCCGCGGTGCCGGAAACTGCGATTCGCAACGGCGAACCATCGGCAAGAAAATTGTTGATGACCGCATCGGCCTGGGAATGCGCGTCGCCGCTGGCCAAGAGTTCGCCTGATTCGCTGAACAATCGCAGGCTAGACGAACCGCTGGAATGCGCCGCCGACACGAACGAAACGTATTCGCCAGCGTTAGGCGTCATCGCATACCAGTCGACATCCACCAGCGTCGAAATACGAATCCCATCGTACGCTCGACCACCGTTCGGAATGGGCCGTTCGCCCGCTTGCTGGAATTTAACCTGAAGCGTGCCATCCAGTGACAAGTTGTGGGCTGCGGCGGCTTCCGTCAAGTTGATCTGTTCTGAATGCCATTCGCCAGCCGGCTGATCCGTTGGCGTGAAGATGCGATACCAGCGATTCCCGTCGACACTGATGGACACACCGTCACCAAAGACACTGCCCGTATATACGGCTGGTATTGCAGATTCGTCATCATTCCATTCGGCGTATTGAAATTCCAGTTGAACCGCATCGGCGCCCGTGGTGTCTACGGACAAGATCGCTTCGTTGGTAACTTGGTTGCCAGGATCCAAATGGAGTTCAAAACGTGGTTTGCCCCCGCCCAACAGCGACCCGTCAATCTGCAAGTCTTGCTCTAGGAATTCCAGCGTTAAACCGGTCGCGGCCACGCCCATCAGGTTCCAGTCGTTTAATCCAGCTGGGTCTAATTCAAACAATTTGGTATCGGCATCCACATCAAAGACGTTGTCAAAAACCTCTTCAGGAACAGGATTACCTGTAAAAATGCCCGAGTTCGAAATCAGCTCCAACGTGGTCAGCGGCAATTCACCTAGATTCTGCGAGCGAATCGTACCGTCCACAGGATCGTAGAAAACAATCAGCACTGGTTGATCGTCGTCTGCGGCGGCAGGTACGACACCGTCCATCACCAGCGAATAACTTCCATCGCCGGCGCCAAACGCGTCAGTTACTGTGATGCGTCCGCCATCGTCCGACCGAATCGTCCAGCTGGCATCCAATGATCCTGATTCGAACGAATCGTCTGAGATAAATCGAGGCAGCGCGTCGGCCGCGTCCAACTGACCAAGGACAGACGAAAGCTGCATGTCAAACGGTGCCGCTGCGAACGAATCTGCCAACGACTGAGGGTTCGCCAGGTCACTATTGATTCCTTGCCCAAGCGATTCCTGTTCGAACACGGCATTACTAATCATGTCCAGTTGAACGTTGGCCGCTTCGCCACTTACTAGCTCTAACGAAATAGCCAGCAGTTCCTGATCAAAGGCCTGCGATGGCAGCATCAGCACGGTATCGGACGTCAATGTTTCCACAAGTAGCGGAATGTTGTCGGGCACGGAGTTCAATGTCAGCTGCACAGTTGCGTCTTCGCTGAACGAAGCGAACAGACTAAGCTGGTCTTGTGCAGATTGTTGCATATCAAATCGAAACGACGGACTAGCATTCGTCAGAGCCACGGTATCGTTGAAGATTTGACCGGCACCTGACGCCACGGGACTCACCGGCACGGCAGACATACAGCCGTCACACGCCAAGCCAACATCAATCTGGCCTCCTTGAATATACGAACCATCAATGGTTAGGTCAGACGTTAGCTGCAGAAGTGTTAGATTCGGTGGCAGAACGGATGTGAAAGACAACGTCGTCCATCCGGCTGGATTCAATTTAAATGCATTGTGCGCGTCAAAAGTGTCAAAGAGTCCTGTGAACAGCGATGGACGCTGTCTGTCTTCGAACAGTCCTGATTCTGAATGCAAATGGAACGTCGTAATGGCCGTGGTCGATTCCATCAGCAAACTGCCCGTGTCCGGATCATAGTTCAGAGTAATATCGGCGTTCGAATTGAGCGGAAGGGGATATCGAGTATGCTGTGGCTCGGTCGCCGCTTCGTCGTAGGGACCGGTCTTGTAGAGGCCTTCGGTAAAGGCGACGACAAAATCGCCTGTGTCGAAAATTTCGTCGCCATTGAAATCACCCTCGGCCCACGTCGCGGGTTCTGGATCGTTAAATTTCCCTGCTTGAAATATCTGCACAAAATCAGATTCGTCAAAGTAGAAATCCAGATTTGCGTCACCGGCACCGGTTAGTAAGCGACGATCTTCGAGCGTTTCCGTGACAAGCGATTTAGCGTTAGACACGCGACGACGATTGCGAAGTGCATTTCGCATAAGAATTCCCCCAATGTTTAGCTGTTCGTCAGGCAGATATTCGCGGTTCAGAACGACGCTGCCATCAACGGCAAATCAACTGACTAGGCCGACATCGTAACGCGACACGCCCAGTACGGCAAGGATTTTGTGAGCGTCATGGAATGGCTTTTAGAAAAATTCCTACATGTTCCACATGCTGCCAATATGCGAGGAAAGCCGTCCCGCGAAATGTGTGCGGTGTCTCATAAGGTGCTAAATGAACAGTGGGTGGTACCCAAATGAAGCAGCACCCAAATGAACAAGACAGAGCTGGCGATGGCCGTCTAACGGTTTTTCCAGAATTTGGGGACAAAGAGAACCAGAATTGCAAAAATTTCGACTCGTCCTAACATCATGAGCCACGTGAATAGCAGCTTTGTGGCCCAGCTAAAATGCCCGTAGTTTTGCGTCGCGCCCACGGTTCCCAGACCAGGACCGATGTTGTTGAGTGTTGCTGCAACGGCGCTGGCCCCATCCAGAAGTTTGTGTTGGGCGTCGGTGCCCCACGTGTCGTCGGGTTCGAACATCACCACCAGCACCCACGACGTAATAAAAATGATTAACACAAACGAAAAGTAAACCAAAATACTCTGCCGCAATTCTGGGTCCGCGACCACTTGCCCGTTCACTCGTAAAGGGCGAACCACGGTGGGATGAAAGGATTGTTCAACTTCCAAACGCAAAATTTTGACGAACAACACGTGTCGAATTACCTTCAAGCCGCCGCCGGTACTGCCCGAACATCCGCCCACAAACATGAGCAGTAACAGGATACCTCGACCCATGTGGTTCCAGTTATCAAAGTCGTGCGTGCCGTAACCGGTGGTGGTGATGATCGAGACGACGGTGAAGAAGCCAAACCTTATGGCATTGGCCAATTCGCTCCAAAATCCTTCGCTGGGCGCATCATCCACAAAGTTGTCATAGTACATGCCGTAGACCACTACCAGCAGTGACGCAACGCCGATGATGATCATGTAGGTCTTCCATTCCAAGTCCAATAACAGCAGCTTCGGTCGGCCAATCAGGCTCAGATACAACAACGTAAAATTGGATCCTGCCAAGATCATGAAGAATGCGACAATGTAGTCGATGGTAGAACTTTGGAAGTGCCCTAGGCTGCCGTTGTAGGTGCTGAATCCGCCGGTGGCCATGGTACCAAATGCGTGGCACAACGCGTCAAACCACGTCAAACCACATAACCACAGAAACACCGTCAACAGCAGATTCAAACCGCAATAGACGGCGGCAAAATTCCAAGCGGTGTGCTGCATACGCGACTGCGAACCTTCCTTACTTGGCCCCGGCATTTCCGCTCGCATCATGGCTTTCCCAGCCGAACCCTGTCCCAATACCACCACAAATAGAACAATGATCCCTAGGCCGCCCAAGAAATGCGTGCTGCTGCGCCAGAAAAGAATGCAGTGAGCGATATGTCTAGGATCTTCCAGGTCGCTAATCACGGTGGCGCCGGTCGTGCTAAAGCCCGACTGCGATTCAAACAGCGCGTCGACAAAAGTGGTTCGAACCCAGCGAATGCGATAGACGCCATTCGCGGCTTCCTGGTCCGCCGCGGTATCTGGAAGCATAATGGTCGGCCGCCAGCGTTCGTCTTGTCGCAATTCCAACAGGATGGAATCAAAGTTCGAATCCACGTCTGCTAGTTCTGCTTCGGTCAAACCATCCGCGCCGGACTCCAACAAGGCTTGCACGATCCGAAACGTAGACTCGTCCAATGGTTCCATGTTGATCCAGTGGCTGATACGAATGCCTCGAAATGCATAGACTTGCGCCGGTTCGCCCGGATCGAATAGACGCACCGAAGGACCTCGATAGGTGTTGCTGAGCCAATACGGCAGGCCGCCCAGAATCGTGGCCATGACCCAAGAAAGGCCCACCACGGCCATTGCTTCTTTGCGATAGAGTCGGCCCGACGCGTTCTTTCCCCAGTGCATCAGGCCAAAGCCCAAGATCCAGCAAATGGCCCAGCTGGCCAGCAGAGAATAGAAGCCATTGGCCTCAAACGAGGCGGTGACTTCAATGTCATGGCGGTGACCAAACGCCGGAAAGGCCCACGGCAGACTGAACGCCATGGCAGCGCCAATCAGGATGCAAATGATACCCAGGTAGTAGAAAACGAGTCGTAAGTTCATGACAAGCTATCGTCTCAAACGGGTTATTCGAAAAAAGGATGTCCGTTTGCCGAACGTGTGCATCGCTGCAACTATGGTCTATTGCGAAGTCGCTCGTTGCAAACGGTCTCGCACGGCCAGCCATTCGTCTCCGTCGGGCACTCGCTGCACCACAATCCGCTCGACACTGCTGGCGTCCAGTTGTCGCAATGCGTTGTACAAGCTCTGGGCGTAATGCTGTGCATCTTCAGGCATCTGCAGCCACTGTCCGGCGAACGATGTTGGCGCCGGAATGAAGGCAATGACACCTAGATTGGCGTCTGTATCGTCCGGAGGTTGTTCCACCAGCGAAGTAGGCTTGCGCGGAGCGTAATGACTTTCCAGCGATCCCGATACGCGAATCTCGGTTCGCTGACAAACTTCCGGCTGGTAACCTAGTTGATCTGCAATTGCCGCCGCATCAATGCCGCCGGGACGCAGAATGCGCACCGTGTTGGTGCTGCAATCCACGATGGTCGATTCCAGTCCCACTTGGCACGCGCCGCCCTCCAAGATCATCGACACGTGGTCATGTAATTCGTCCTGCACGTGGGTGGCTCGAGTTGGACTGATGTGCCCAAATAGATTGGCCGATGGTGCTGCGATGCCGCTGCCAAAAGTTCGCAATAGTTCTAACGCTACGGGATGACCAGGGATTCGCAATCCCACAGTGGTTTGTCCACCGGTCACGACAGGGGAAACTTCATCCGTCTTTTGCAAAATCAACGTTAACGGACCCGGCCAAAAAGCGGTAGCCAGATTCAAAGCCGCATCTGAAACGTTGACGGCCCACGCTGACAACTCGTTGGCACAAGACAGATGCACAATCAGCGGGTGATCGGCTGGTCGACCTTTAGCGGCAAAGATTTTGCGAACGGCCGCTTCGTTTCTCGCGTCGGCACCTAGTCCGTACACCGTTTCGGTAGGAAAGGCGACCAGTTGGCCTTGGCGAAGGAGATTCGCTGCCGCCGAGATCGATTCCGAATTGGAGGGCACAATCATGTTTCGCACATCTTAGTGGAATAAGGCCAGCATCTGGTCTGCCGAAGAATCATCGGCCAGTACCACGACGTGGTCATCCGCCTTGAGATGATCATCCGCGCCGGGAACTCGCACATAATCCTGCCGAATCACCGCAATGATCAAACAAGCGGGCGGCAGAGGCAGGCTTTTTAGATCATATTTGGTGGCATCGGCTCCTTCGCGGACTTCGATTTCAAAAATCCCGATTCCGCCGCCGATCATCTTTCTGGAAATCACAGGGCCCTTGTGCAGAAAACTGAGAATCTGCTTGGCCATTACATCGCGAGGACTCACGGCCAGATCAATTCCCAACTTGCCCACAACGTTGGCATAATCGGGTCGTCCAACAACCGCCAGGATATTCTTAGCGCCCACTTCTTTGGCTTCGACCGAAGCCATGATGTTGTTTTCGTCGTCGCCGGTACACGCCGCAAACACATCCGCCGAACCAACTCGTTCTTCCTCTAAGACGGCTCGCCGAGTTGCATCGGCGCGGACGACCGTAGCGCGCGGCAAGACTTGTGCCAAAAATTCGCAGCGATCGCGATCCGATTCCATCAGCGTGACCGAAAAGCGTTTGGAATCGAGTGCTCGAGCTAAATGCGCACCCGTTTCGCCTCCGCCGGCAATCACGATTCCCATTTTGGAATCAACCTTACGTTTAAACATGCTGCGAACTTTTTCAATCGAATCATGTTCGCCAATCAACGTCACATGGTCTCCTGGTTCCAACACATCCGCCGCTCCGGCAATCCAAGTTTTGCCAGCGCGGCCAATTGTGCCGACACGCACGCCCGAAGGAAACGAAATGTCCGCCAGCGGTTTTCCCAAACAGGGCAGGGAACCATCCGCAATCGTCACTTCTTCAATTTCCAAATGGCCGTCCGCCAAATGCTCTACCGTCAATGATCCCGGCGAAAGGATACCGCGTGCCAAGTCATAAGCCGTCATCTGTTCGAGGCTCAGCAAACGATCAATGCGAAAATGGCGTTCATAGTCAAACGTGCTGCGGTCTCGAAACACCGGCAAGAAGACGCGAGCAATCGAGCGGCGCGAACCCATCGCTTTGGCCATGCTGGCGGCAATCAAGTTGACTTCGTCCACGCCGGTCACCGCCAGGCAGACGTCCGCGCCGATAACGTCGGCTTGAAACAAGATACTGGATTCCGCCGCGGAACCTGTGATGGCGCGGACATCCAATTCGTTATTGATGCGCTGCGTGTGTTCGGGGTTGCGATCAACCACCGTGACGCTATGCCGATGCTGACAAAGCAGATCGGCAATCCATGTGCCGACGGTCCCCGCGCCTAGTACCACAATTCTCATTCAGGTTTGTCGCTTGCTGCATCCGAAGGTGCGTTTTCGGGAAGCAAGCGTCCTCCCTTCGTATTCAAAAGCTGTTCAGGAATCACCAGTTCCGGAATGATCTGACCTTGCAGGACGGTCTGTTCGATGATTCGCGAAACGTCGTCAAGTGTGACACCGCCATACCAAATTTGTTGTGGGTAGATGACCACCACCGGCCCATATTCGCATTGATCCAGGCATCCCGCCGAATTGGCTCGAACCAACGGTCCCAAATTACGCCTCTTGATCTCGTCTTTGAACCGTTCTCGCAAAACGGACGAACCGTCATCACAACATCCGCGAGGATGTCCTGGCGGCCGTTGGTTGCAACAAACAAAAATATGATGAGTGAATTTAGTCATGGGACGAAATAGGCTGTGCTGGTTGCCTAAACAGCAAGACAGCCGTTGTCACGAAATGTCAAACCAGTGCGGAAATAACCGTCAAGAAAATGAACACGCCAATCATGAACCCCACAATCCACAGCGAAAAGCGAACTGCGTGCTCTACAATGGGGCGCATTAGTTCATGACGAGTTGCAGCGTAGACTAGGCTGATGGAAACGATCAGCGGTAGTGCGTACCAAAGTCGATTGGCGACAGAGGCCGCAAAGATCAGGGGGAACAAAAACGCAAACACGTGACTGGAAACGAAAACCATGGTTTGTCAATCTGATGCTCAGCGAACCGAAGCGATCGGCGCGGCATCAACCTATTCTTTCTTGTCGTCTTTAGGCGAATGTTCTTTTCCGGGCAAGATAAACGCCGGCCCTGCGTACGCGTCGTAAATGGCCAGCACATTCAGCAGTCCCGCAATCATGGTATACAACGTTCCAATGTCAAAACGTCCCTTCAGCCTATCGTGCCATTCGGCCGCTTTATCGTAGCCCTGTTCCAAGTAAGCATGCCTGGAATCAAACGGTGGACGGAAAATGGAATCTGCCACTTCGCCTGCCTGGAATGCTTCTGGGCTACCAAACAACGGTGGCTTGGGCGGATCACTTAACGCTCGCTGCCGTTCTAACAACGCCGGCAACGCGGGCAAACCGACCGCTACCTGACACACATAGGGCAAACGCAAGTCGGGGCGCCGAAACGACGCATAGACCACTCGCCAACCACCCATGCCAAATCCAAAAAAGAACGTTCCCAAAATGCACACCATGAACAAAATGCCCTTGGCGTAGCGGCGCTGATAAATGTGACCCGCTCCGGGCCATAGCCATGCCCAAATGGCTGCTAGCGTTCGATTGCGCAAATCGATCTCGACAGGATATTCAGGATCGGGCGAACGAACCAATGTGGACATACAGTGTAATTCTCGCAACAAGGATTGGGCAAAACGCCTATTGTAGTGAACTGGCAATCTGAAACTAGATCACTCGAATCCGCTCGCAACGCCGCCTTTTCGCGCACGGCGTCGAGCGAACTACCGTGGGGGCCGCCACCCAGCCCCTCCCATGGTTCCGTGCAACGAGCGTGGTATGATGCTTTCTTCGGCAAAATGGCGAATCGAACGGTCGATTCGACGGCAAAATCATAGTCAAGGAGTCTGGGCATGCTTCTCAATTTTCGCGTTCTAGGTTCGCTCGTATGGGTGCTGGCACTGTTCGTGCTGGCTGCTACGGTTCAAGCCGATGTGGGTGTTGGCGCAAAACCGATTTCCGACGCGGAGTTGATTATGGACGGTTCGCGCAAAATGCTGGACGAAAAGTGGACCTATTGGCAAGGGCCTGGTTTTGCGTCGTCGCTGCCCGTCAAATGGAAAGTGGTAGAAGATCCCGTTGACGAAGGCACCGTGATCATGACGGATGATCCTGCGGCCGCCGGAGGAAAATACGGCGCGGCGGATCTGGTCACCAAAAAGAAATACACTGACTTCAGACTGCACGTAGAATTCTTGGTCAGCCAACCCGGCGGCAATAGCGGCGTCTACTTGCAGAACCGCTATGAAATCCAAGTCTTAGACGGAGACAAAACGCCGCACGGCATGGGCGCTATCATCAACGAAACGGAATCTCCCTACGAACACTACAACGGTGTCGGCCAATGGAACGCGTATGACGTGCTGTTCCGAGCTGCCCGGTTTGAAGACGGGAAACTGGTCCACAAGGCGCTGGCCACCGTTTACTTCAATGGCAAGAAAGTGCATCAGAATCAAATCATCAATCAAGTCTGGGGTGGTGCTCGATCTGGTTTGGATGGCGGCAATGATGGCGGCAAGGGGATTACCGATACGCCCGGCGGATTGAAACTACAAGCCGAAGGTCATGACGTTCGCTACCGCAATATTTGGATTAAAGACGTGGAACTGACGGAAGCGAACACCGATTTTGAATCCAACGAATAAGTCGGTTCGATTTCATTGACAACCCATGAGCTCGACCGGCCGATGATGACCTTCGTTCGTTGCTTAGTTCGCACGCTTCTGATTGTGTGGGCATCACCCGGTTCGCTTGTAGGAGTGACCTTGGGCGCGATTGCTCTGTTGACAGGTGGCAAAGCCCAATTGCATTCGGGCGTGTTGGAATTTCACGGAGGCGCGGTGCGACGCATGCTGCATTGGTTGCCCATTGGTCCGGCAGCGGCCATCACGTTTGGACATGTGGTGCTGGGACAGAATGGCGAGTCGATCGAGTTCACTCGGTCACATGAACGCATTCACGTGCGCCAATACGAACGCTGGGGACCGCTATTCATTCCGGCCTATCTGCTGTGTTCCGCTTGGTTATGGTGCCGAGGCAAAGATGCGTATCGATTGAACCCGTTTGAAGTGGAAGCGTTTGCCAACGACGGAATTCGACGAAGTTGATTCGTATTCGAACGATTCGAACAGGAAAAATATCGCCGATGCCCAAAACCCAATCGATGGTCGTGCTGCTGCGAAGCGTCAACGTGGGCGGCAAGAACAAAATAATAATGGCCGAATGGCAAACAGCACTGGCCAAGGCCGGTCTTATGAATCCGGCAACGTATATCCAGAGCGGTAACGCAATTGTCGAATCGCCGTTGACGCCAATACAAACGCGAGCATCCATTCAGCAGTTGATGCAAGCGGAATTTGAACTGATAATCGACACCGTGGTACTGGCCAAGAAGCGGTTTCTGGAGATCGCCGCTGCGCTGCCGTTTGCAGACGCAGATGTCAGCAAGTGTCACGTTACCTTCTTGAACCGAACGGTTAAGGCCAATGAACTTGCGGTGATCGATCCGTTTATTCGAGACGGCGAACAAGTCCGTATTGATCGCCAAATTGTCTATCTGCATTGTCCGCACGGTTACGGGACCAGCAAACTAACCAACGGTCTCTTCGAACGAAAATGGAACACCATCGCGACAACCCGAAATTGGAAAACAGTGCAGATCTTGGCGGAAATGTTGCGCAACCGCTAGTTCTGTTCGAACGGCTTTCTCGTTCGCACCGATCGACTATTTGCACGAATCCCAAGTGCGCAGAAATAGGCATGCCCCCCCAGAGATGTTTCCCCAAACGCAAACGTTGTTCATCTTCACGAAAACCTTGCGAAATCTTTATCTTGTGGCGATCATGAGAATCAGGGCCAATCAAGTAGCCCGTCATTAACGCCCGGTCGGACGAGCCGACCAGGAGCATTGCTCGCGAGTCAGTTGTGCCAAGGAAAAAACGGATGCTCCAGTCGGGCCAAGCCGACTGGGCGCAAAGCCGTCGCGATACGGAAAATAACTTGCTGAATCCTAAATCACCGCAACAGCAGATTTCTTACAGCCTAGCATTGGGCCATCGCCGATCTCGCAGGCACGCGACGATAATTAGCGCGGGGAAAAAAAGCGAAAACACGCTTGGTTCAGGCACGGATTGGACGGTTGGCGAATTTCCATCGTAACCACCTGCAACAAAGGCCATCACCAAATCGCGAGTCGAAAACTGGCGATCACCGTTGAAATCGCCCATGGACCAATCGAGTGTCAAATCTTCGCCAGCTTCAAAGTTGCTTAACTGAAAAACGTCGACCAAATCGGTCGCGTTGAAGATGCCGTCCAGGTTCGCATCTCCCACCACAATCTGTTCCGAACGCAAGAACGAAATCAGTTCTTCGGTCGTCACATTGCCGCTGGAATCAACGTCCAACTCGTCACGCACTCGGCCTGATGCCACCTCGCGAGTCACCATCGTCACATCGCGAATGGATAGCGGCGAAGTGTCGTCGCCGTAGCGATTTAGGAAGGGAATGTACTGTACGTCTGAAGTCCCTAAAAAGTTCGGCGGCGTTTCGAATTGAATCGCTGTGCCGTTAAGTGCAACCTTTTGAATGTTCGCAATACTGGAGTAAAACAGGTTTCCGAATTCATCAAATGTGTAGCCGAGATGAACTCGTTCTAATGAATACGTCAATGACGAATCGTCCATACTGACAAGTTGCTGGCGGTTTTCGTCAACAAACTCACGCTGAAAAACCTGGCCTCCGGGTGCAACCGCTGCAACGGTTGCCGCGACGGTGTGAAATTGTACCCCTTCATTACTTGTGCGATCAATTACCGCATCCGGATCCACCGGAAGACCGACGACGAGTTCGCCAGAATCACGATCCACATCGAAACTGTATGCGGCATTTTCCAGGGCCCCGTTCTGATCACCGGTGAGGCCATCAAACACGTAAAGATGGGTTGCGTCGTGTTCAACAGACGCACTCATTGCGACATACAGCTTGTTATCGTTGCTGGCTGCAAAGTTTTCAATTCGTCGTCGAAGCGAAACGTTGTGGCCCGAAACGTTGGGAAGAACTAATTCGACAGTTCCTGAGAGAAGGTCAACTCGCGAAATGCCATCCTGTCCCATCGTGAAAAGCGTGTTGCTGCCACCAGGTTGTACCAGCGCCACGCTCAGTTCCGGAAAAAGCGTCTCCAGATATTGACCATCAGACGAAAAGTGGAAGACACCTAATCCGCCCGCTGCGAAAATGTCTCCGGATGCGAGCAGAACTCGAGGCATGGCAATCGCAAGTGTAAACATAATCGTCAAATAAACTCGTGACATAACATCTACCTCCAAAACTGGTTCGACCAAAATCAATGCTACAAATCGCCATGACCAATTAGCATTAACTACTCCACACTGGAAGATAAAACGTGTTGTCGTCACCAGTAAAGTTGATGTTGATTGCCCATATCGGTACTACATCAGCTACCCCATCACCATCATTGTCTATGTAGCCGTTCTCGTAATACACAAGTCCGTATGTATAGATTGCGATCATGTCGCTCGAACCGAAATCAAAATCACCAGTCCAGTCTCCCGTCGTGTAATCTGCATTGTCGTCTATTTGATCTTCGTATCCGACACCCTGGAAAATGAGCACGCCATCTGACGTATTGAATTGGTAGTTTGCATCGCTGTCGCCTATTGGCGTGGACATAATGTGGAGTAACAATAGAATGTCGTTTTGCTGCATGCTGTCGTTGCCTTCGAAGTTCTCCGTGACGAACGTACCATCACCGTCCAAATCGTATCGCCTCGCGTCATAGTTTGTATTTCCGTTTGCAACAGCTAGACCAGCCGTCCAATAGTCATCTAGTTCGTCCTCCAGAGAAACCCTGCCCGATTCATCGAAGTCGACCACTTGCATACGAATTTTTTCGAACGTGTCGTCTACCAATGCCTTGTTAAAGTTCTCGACAATGTTGGGAAGAGGATTCTGCGAATACTTGCCGCGAATGACTTCAAAATCCCAAGCGGTGCCTCGAGCTTCCCACGTAAAAATGGCGTAGTCTTCGGCGTCGAATGCCGGGGATACGCCTGTGCTTAATTGAACGTAGTTTATCGCGTCTTCGTTGGCATTGCGGATGACGCTTCGCAGGTCGTCATAATCCACATTGAGAAGTTGATCCGAGGCGGTCGCGGAATCGCGAACAATCACATCTATGTCGTCAACGGTTTCCGTTCCGGTAAAGATCGCGAAGTTGTCATTGGGTGATCCTGACAAAATGTCCGCGTCTAAATCTTGCTCTTGAGGGTCATTCGAGTCGGCAGAATTTCGGTCCAAATTGACATTGTCCAAAATGTGTGCGTCGATGCCAAGGATCATTTCGCCCGAGACACCCAAGCTCGATTCGTTGTATTCATAGGGTGCGACACTGGTGAACACCGCGTCCACCAGTGATGGTGCTCCGGTCGTTGGAAGATTCTCCGCTCGCATCTGATTTAGTAACTCAAAGAAAATGTTATTTTCACAGACTGGAGACACTTCTTCCGACACGTCCAAACAACCAGACGGCCCCACTTCCGGTCCGAAATTGTGTTCCCATGTGTCGCTAACTTCGTCCGAAACCATAATGACGTGAACCGCAGCATTGGGACGAAATTGCAACTCTGGTGCAATGGTTGTCGGCGTTCCCCAGATTTGCACATCGTCTACCCCCAACGCGTGAGCCAGTCCAATGTAAGGGTTTTCGTCATGCCCAATGTTCGAAAACTGCGACACTAATTGGTCAACGTCTTCGGCTGCGACCCACGGTTGATTGTTAAGCATTTTGATTGAATACGGATTAGTGTCACCGAATCCAATTACCGCATAGCGATTACCCTGAGTGGCTAGATCACCGCCGATTTGTCGTGAAACGAGTTTCGTCTCTAGTCGATCGACAATATCAACGATCCAGGGCGCGACGTCGTCACCGGGACCGCCAGGTCCCTGAGAATTCGACTCATCCGCAAGAATCAGGATGTCCACATAGGCGGCGGTAAGCACTTCTCGATTTTCAAGTGCTTCGAATCCTGACAGGTAACGTTTTAAACGTGCTTGGTGCTTGGTGCTTGGTAGCGCATTTTTTCTCTCCTTGTAGTTTTCTGGGTGAAACACGTCGAAGTCGTCAATATATCGATTGGCTAAGTCTGGGTCAACAAAATATGTAGGCGGTCTTCAGCCAAGCCCCCGCGTAAATTCCCTTGCCGACGATTCCGAAGCAACTAGTTCCGGAGTTGACTGTTCAAACGCAAACGTTGTTCATCTTCACGAAAACCTTGCGAAATCTTTATCTTGTGGCGATCATGGAGCAGGGCCATCCGGCAGCTTGTCGTTAACAAGGCTGAACTCCAGCTGGAATTTCGCAAACGGAACAGAAGATGCATCATTTTTTTCGCAGTCGCCGCTCGCAGCGCGCCGCACAACATTCCAAATACCAGCTGGAAACACTGGAAGCGCGCAACTTGCTGGCGGGCGATTTGGTCATTTCCGAATTCATGGCTCGCAACGACGCCACGCTCAAAGATGAAGATGGCGAATACAGTGATTGGATTGAAATCTACAATCCAGGGCCAACGGAAGTCGATTTGGGTGACTGGGTCCTGACCGATGACCCGGCCGAAATGGACAAATGGCAATTCCCAGATCAAACGTTGAGTGCCGGCAGTTTCTTGGTAGTGTTTGCTTCGGGCAAAGATCGAACCGTGCCCAACCAAACGCTGCACACCAACTTTCGGCTCGATTCCAGCGGCGAACATCTGGTCCTGGCGGAAATCGATACCAATGCGGCCAGTGGGTTTCGCATTACGTCCGAATATGACGTGGTCTTTCCGTCTAAGTTTGGCGAAATTTCCTACGGCATCGGGCAAAGCGTCACGGTGAATTCGATTTTGGAGTCAGGCGAAACGGCAAAGCTTTTGTTTCCTTCGTCCGATTCGCTGGGAACGTCCTGGACACAACCTGGTTTCAATGACACCAGCTGGACCACCGGCACCAACGCTATTGGTTATGAACGATCTGTGCCCGGTTTCACGGTATTGGATGCCAAGAGTTCGTCACAGATATCCAACTTAGCGCAGGCCGATGCGCTACTAAACGGTACAGGACAGACCAGCAGTACCACGGGTATTTATCCTGTGCTCAATTTTCAAGATCCCGGCGGCGGTGGCGGTACCGGCAATTACGGCAATGTGGTGACGTTTCCCAACGATACTGGCGCGGATGACAATGATTTTGCCATTCGCGCAACCGGTACGATTCTGATTCCAACGTCGGGCACATGGACGTTTGGTATCAACAGCGACGATGGTGCCAGGCTTCGTATTAATGGAACGAACGTCATTAACGATGATTCGCTGCACGCGCCACAAAACACTTTTGGTCAGATCAATTTGGCCGCTGGTTCGCACGAATTGGAATTAGTGTTCTTTGAACGAGGTGGCGGAGCGGAAGTGGAATTGTTTGCCGCACGAGGTTCTTATTCATCGTTTACGGCCAGTGCATTTCGGTTGGTGGGCGATGTGGCGAATGGGGGCTTGGTAGTAGAAACCGTGCCGGCAGGAGACGTGGCGGGTGCGGGTGCGGGCTTCAATGCTGTGATTGAAACGGACACGCTGGACGCCATGTACGACCGCACTAACGGCGCGTACATGCGCATTCCGTTCTTTGCGCTCAACACTAGCCAGTACGATACGCTGTCACTACGAATGCGCTACGACGATGGATTTGTAGCCTATTTGAACGGCACCGAGGTCGCTCGGCGCAATGCTCCCGCCAACGTTTCCGGAACTTCCACAGCTGTATCAGACCGTTCGGACGATCAAGCGTTGATTATCGAAGATATCGACATCACGGCTCATTTGGGCTTGCTGCAAAATAATTCGATCAACACGCTGGCGATTCACGCTTTGAATGACGCGGCCGACAATGACAAGTTCTTGGCAGTAGCCGAATTGGCCGAAGTCACGGTGAATGATTCGGCACTGGTCTACTTCACCGAACCGTCGCCGGGCACGTTCAATTCCGGAGCCAGTGTCGAAGGCTTCTTGCTGGATGAAATCCAATTAAGTCATCCGCACGGATTTTATGATAACGCGTTCCAGTTAACGCTTTCTGCCGTGACGGCAGGAACCACGATTCGCTACACGACGGACGGCACGGAACCGACGGCCAGTAACGGTCGCAGTTACTCGGGTCCCATTACGATTGATGAAACTTCGACCATCCGAGCTCGCGCGTTTAAAGACGGCCAAGAGCCATCCAACGTGGAAACCGCTACTTATTTGTT
>JAGQOZ010000788.1 GCA_020426955.1 Planctomycetales bacterium | reverse complement strand
TCGGACCGCCATAGCCCGCTTCGATGCCTTGATTGTTCCTGGTGAACACGGAATTGACGATGTTGGCGGAATTGGAATTGCTGGTGGCGATGCCTTCGTGCATAGCGCCTTCGATCCAAGCGTTAATGACGTTCAAGTTGGCGCCGTTGTGGTCGATGCCGTCGTCGCGAGTGTCGATAATGAAGCTATCTTGAAAAGTGGAGAATTCGCCTGACGAGTGCGCGCCGTTAAAATAGAAGCCGTCGTTGTCGTCGTCCTGAAATTCGCGAATGGAATTCGGAATGTTCTTCACCCACGTATCCGAAACGTGCACCACGGACCGCACAAATTCGCCACCAGTATCAACGTCAGATACCACGGAATTGGTGATGGTGACAAAGGACTGGGTCGAGCCAAATCCTTTGCCCACGTTGTTTATGACGAAACAATTGTCACAATCCAATGTGGCATTGTTGGCAAACAGTACCGGTTGGCTATTGGAATGACCGAAAGTCTTACTGCCGTCCGAACCGGCGTTCGTGAAGAAGGTGTATTGGAACGAACCTTGTCCCGAATTGACTTCGATGCCTCCCCAGGTTCGATCTGCCGCGACCGAATTGAACACCACTGGCGCAGCAGCGGTGCCGTTGGATTGAATGGTACCGAAGACGCGCACGTTGACTTGATCGTCCAGAATAATCCGAGTCCCCGGTTCGATGGTAAGTGTGACGCTGGGTGGCACCATCAGTTCGCCGGTAATGTGTCGATCGGCTGACGCGTCCCAGACTGTGTCTTCCGCCAGCGTACCGGAATAGGTTTGGATAGGTGTGGATGCGTCTAATACGGTCACGCCAAGGTGGCTGCCGGCGAGTTCCACGCCGCTGGTTTGGATCGAGAAATCAGACGCTGCGGAAACGGTCGGAGCGAACGAACCGACCCCTTTCTTGATTTGAACGCTGTCCGAGTCGAGCGAATTATTTGTCGCGACCACTTGGATAGGCACTGAAATATTGGAATTGGTCGTGCCTAGTTCATCGTGCACTCGAACGACCATCGGCCATGATTCGCCCGTACGCACTGCGGGAGCAGCGATGATGTCCATGGAACTCTGGTGGAACGCCGGGCTATCCCCAACGTACCATTCGCCCGCGTCGTTCTGGCCGATTACTTGAAGCGTGTAATCTCCTTCGACCAGATCATCCAAAATGATCGGTGTGGAAACGGGAGCCAGGTCGCTGTACGGATCGCTGTCGGCGAGCCGATATCGATAGGCCGTGATGCCGGGACCGCTGACTTGAAACGCCTTGCCGTTATCCACTAGTCCGTCCAGCGGAGTCACGATGGGTCGGCCAGAAACCAAATGGCCCATGTTCAGGTCACCGGCGGCAGTACCCAGCGCAGGCGAATTGGGTTGCAAGCGAAAGTCACCGTTGGCCGCGTCTACGAAAAGCGGGTCACCAGAAATATTGCCGACACCCAAGTCGTGCGGACGAATGGTGGTTGAACCAAAGGGCAGGGGATCATTCGGCAACAGGGAGCGGTTGATGGTCAGTTCGGTTTGGAAGTTAGCGTTGTTGACCAGGTTCGAGAACAGCTGGCCGACGTCGACAAAGATGTTGCCGTCCAACGCAGCTCCTTTGCCCGGTCCGTTGACGGCGGTTCCTCCGATTTCGTTGAATTGAATGGCCGAATCATCCATGCCAATAAAGACGTTGTGTTCAATGGTGGCAAAAGCGTCTTCCTTGAGCAAAATTCCGTGGTCGCTGTTCATGAAAACGTTGCGAACCACCGTGATCTGCGTGCGATTGGATTCGCCTGATTGAGGCAAGCCAGTGGCAATCGCGTTGGCCGTGGTTGCGCGTGACGTGTTCAGCTGAAAATTCATGAAGACGTTGCCTTCAATGTGAGCGTCCGTGCCGTCCAAATCTAGACCATCGTCGCCGCCTCCTTTAAACAAGTTGTTGACAATTTGCATGACGGGACCAGGGCGGTCGGCGCCCAGAATATCAATCACGTCGCCGCCGTTGTTACTGTTTTCAAATACGTTGCCGTCAATGATCAAATATTCATTGTCTACAATGTGTTCGCCGTGAATGACTTCCGCACCGTTGGATGTAGGGAAGTGGGAATCGCGAACAACTAACGACGGATGTTCCAGTTCCAGAATCGTTCCTGTGGTGCCGGTCCAGACGATGCCTTCTAAGTAAAGTCGCGAATAGTTGACCAGAATCGCTTCTCCTTGCGAATCACCTCGATGCATATCCGCGAACGTCACGCGACTATCTTCCAACGTATTTTCAAATGCAAGACCGTCCCAGCGTCCAGTCGGAGAAGTGGGTTCAAAGCGAATTCGATCGAACGGTGTGCCCTTGGCATTCAGGCGACCTTCCACCGTAAGACCGGTATCATTTTCGAACTGGATCAAGACGCCCGGTTCGATTTCCAATTCGGCACCCGTTGAAACCGTCACATCGCCCACCACGGTGTACGGAGACTCGGCAACCGACCAGACGGTATCCACGTCAATGGTGC
>JAGQOZ010000787.1 GCA_020426955.1 Planctomycetales bacterium | reverse complement strand
CACTTCGCTGGACGTTGGTCACCATTTCCCCTATTCGCAGAAAGTGCAGATTATGGTTCGGCGTTGTGTCATCGGCTTGTGCTTACTATTGTCTGGCTTCGCATCTCTTCACGCCGATGAAGGGATGTGGTTATTCAACCAATTGCCGGTCGACCAACTTCAAAATCGCTATCAATTTCAAGCGAACGAAGATTGGATTCAACATTTAATGCTCTCGTCGGTACGATTTAATTCGGGCGGTTCCGCGTCGTTTGTTTCCAGCGATGGCTTGGTGCTGACAAATCATCACGTGGCTTCAGACACGCTGCAAAAGCTTTCGACACCCGACGCCAATTACATGGTCAACGGTTTCTTGGCTAAGTCATGGCAAGACGAACTGAAGACGCCCGATTTAGAGCTAAACCAATTGGTGTCGATTGACGACGTCACGGATCGTATCAACCAAGCGGTCGATTCGAATTTATCCACTGCCGACGCCGCGAAAGCTAGACGAGCGGTCATGGCTAAGATTGAAGCCGAATCGCTGGAACAAACCGGATTGCGTTCGGACGTGATCACGTTGTTCGGCGGCGCCAAATATCATTTGTATCGCTACAAAAAATATACCGACGTACGTTTGGTTTGGGCGCCAGAAACCAAAGCGGCGTTCTTTGGCGGAGATGCAGACAACTTTGAATATCCGCGATACTGCTTGGACGTGGCGTTGTTTCGAGTTTACGAAGACGGCAAGCCAGCCAAAATCGACCACTTCCTGCGTTACGCCAAAGAAGGCGTGGCCGATGGAGATCTTGTCTTTGTTTCCGGCAATCCCGGACGCACTCAGCGCATCTTTACCGTAGCCGCTCTGAAATATTTGCGAGACACTCGGCTGCCGCACGTGTTGGATTCATTGCGGCGTCGCGAGATTTTGTTGCAGCAGTATGGTTTTGAAGGTCCGGAACAAAAGCGACGAGCCCGCGATGAATTGTTCGGCATTCAGAACGCCAGGAAAGCCTACACTGGTATGTTGCAGGGCTTGCAAAACCCCGCGTTTCTGAACGCCAAGCAGCAACAAGAGCAAGACATGTTGACTCGGGTGGCCACTTTGCCCAATGCAGCAACAATACGGCAAGCCTGGGACGAAGTTGCCGACATCCAGCAACGCAACACGGAACTGCTTAAACAAAACGCCAGCTTTGCTCGATCTTCACGACTGTATGAGATTGCTGAAACATTGGTCTTGATGCTGCAAGAAGATCAGAATCCCAGCGATGAACGGTTGCGCGAATTCCGCGATTCGGCTCGTGAATCGCTCGAACAAGACCTCTATTCTTCGGCACCCATCTATCCCGATTTGGAAACCGTGAAGCTGGCCGACGCGATCGCTCAGCTGTTGGAAGAACGCGGCGCCGATAGCGAATTCGCACAAAAGGTTCTAAGTGGCAAGAGTCCTCGTGATCGAGCAGCCGAATTGATCAACGGCAGTCGTTTGGCGGATATTCCGGTTCGCCAAGAAATTGCAACGCAAGGCGGTGGCGAATTGGCCAACAGCAACGATGCCATGATTCAATTGGCGCTGGAACTAAACGAAGAATATCGGCGATTGCGAGAAATCCGCGAAGAGCTTTCGGAACGAGAACGTCAAGCGTACTCGCGAATCACGGAAGCAAGTGTTGCCATTCAAGGAGATTCGAATTATCCCGATGCAACCTTCACCTTGCGTTTGGCATTTGGTGCTGTGCGAGGTTATCAAGAAGATGGTGTCGAGATTCCATTTCAGACCAGTATGGGCGGTGCCTTCGAACATGAAGCCGCACACAACGCAGAAGGTGATTGGCAACTGCCCGAATCATGGCACACGCACAAAGACAAAATTCAACTTGCCACGCCGCTGAACTTTGTTTGTACGGCCGATATTATTGGCGGAAATTCGGGAAGCCCGGTGGTCAATCGCCAAGGAGAATTGGTGGGCGTAATATTTGACGGCAATATCCAGTCACTAACGTCTGACTTCTTCTATGCGGACGAACAAGGTCGAGCGGTCTGCGTGCATGCGGCCGCATTGATAGAAGCGTTGACCAGTATTTACGACGCCAAGAATTTGGCCAATCGTATTGGACGCTGAAAAATTTACCTGACGTGTTTTCCCCTTCGCACTCGAAAATCGAGTGCTTTCTTTTTGCGCGTCACCTTCTGGGTGTTCAAGCACGGTCAACAACGGGTGTCGCAATCGTTTCAAGCGATGTGCTGCGTTGGAGCTGGATCGTCTTAGGTGCAAATCAAGGCTTTCTTTCAGTCGAATCAACGCGTCGGTCCGGTTTGCAACGTACGTTTTACGTTAGAGGTTGTTTACGGGAGATTCAGTGACTTGCATCTGGGGAGCATTAATCCAATGGGAAGAATTGCACTTATTTTCGCTGCGATTACGAGTGTGGCAACGGCGTTTGGAGATGACTTCTTTGATGGAGACTACCACTATAATCCTCGCGTTGTCAAAGTGGAAGAAACTTGGAGTCTTGAAGTGGGTGCACCCAACCC
>JAGQOZ010000786.1 GCA_020426955.1 Planctomycetales bacterium | reverse complement strand
CATTACTCACGTGGACTGTGATGATCTCACTCCGGACAAGGCTGCCAGTGTCAACCAGTTGGCACAGCAGTACGGCATTGAAATCAGTGGATTGGGATACTACCCCAATCCGTTGACGCCCAACGCGGAAGAATCGGAACAAGCGGTAGTGCAGATTCGCAAAGTGATCACGGCGTCGGCGGTGTTGGGCGTTAAACAAATGAATACGTTTGTGGGGCGCGACTGGACGAAATCCATCGACGACAATTGGGATCGGTTTCTACAGACGTGGCGACCGATTGTCGAATTCGCCGAACAGCAGGACGTGCGCATTGGCATTGAAAACTGTCCTATGTTCTTCACCAATGATGAATGGCCCGGTGGCAAAAATCTGGCCATTAGTCCGGCCATTTGGCGACGCATGTTCCATGACATCCCCAATGCCAACTTCGGCTTAAATTATGATCCGTCCCATTTGGTCTGGATGCAGATGGATCCCATCGAACCGCTCAAGGAATTTGCCAGTCGCATTTTTCACGTGCATGCCAAGGACGTGCGAGTTGACCGAGATCGTTTGAATAGCGTCGGCATTTTGGCGAATCCGCTGGAATACCACACTCCCAAACTACCCGGCATGGGCGAAGTCAATTGGGGACGCTTTGTATCGGTGCTGGGCGACAGTGGTTATCGAGGCCCGGTGTGTGTGGAAGTGGAAGATCGCGTGTTCGAATCGGACTATGCTTCGCGTTGCTTGTCACTAAAACAGAGCCACACGTTCTTGCGGAATTTCATTCCTCGAGCATAACCGCATGATCTAGGTTGCACCCATAGAAACCGAATCCATCACCAGCTCGTCTTGCGTTTCTTGACAAGCTGGCTCCAGAGTGAATGCGACTCGGTTATTTGTTCGATCGGCGAGTTCGGAGGAGGCCGAGACAACCTAAGGCCAACAACCCGAACGCATGGGGTTCCGGAACGGCGGCAACGCCACGAGGCCCTTGTTCGTAACCTCTCAATCCAAAAGCAGAGACGAAATCGCTGGTGTCACAAAGGCCATCTCCGTTCCAATCGCCTTCCGACCAAGACGCGTCTTCGCCGGTTTCATATTTGGCCGCTGTGAAAATGGCCACTAGGTCACTACTGTTGAATTCACCGTCCAGATTCGAATCGCCGACCCAGGTGTTTTTAAGGCTCTCTACCCAGAAGAATCGGTCGAACATGTCGACTTGTCCATTTTCGTCCAAGTCATAAATGGCATCGGTCAATCCGTCGCGAACTGCTTCGGAAAGTCGATCGATATCTGCCGCTGTCAACAGGCCGTCCAGATCGTAGTCACCGGACAAGCCAACGTTGTTGAGGAAATCAGCTGGCGAAAGGGTCTGTTCGAACAGTGCGGTCACGTCGTCCGCAGAGAGGACATGATCAAACAGAGCGAAGTCATCAATCAAGCCATCCGCCGAATGCTCGTTCGCTCGACCAATCCAAAAATCCTGCGAAGCCACCACGTTGCCGCCGTCGATATCCGCAATGTCTCCGGCCGGACTGAACGAATCGGTTTCTAGGCCATCGACGTATAAACGAGCGTCGTTGTTGGTTCGATCCAGCGTGTACGCAATGTGGTGCCATTGGAACGTATCTGGTTCGTCGTAGTTGTCTTCCAGCGCGAAAGGCTCAGAATTGACAACCACAAATCCCGCGTCGGTGGTGTCGAAGCGACCATTCACAGTCCCCGGAGACAACAGGAATAGCTGAATGCCGGAATCGGTGCCGGACAGCGAATCATAAATTCCATCCGCGCCGCCATCACCACCAGCGTCTCCAATGTCATCTTGCGGACTGTTGCGGCGAAACCACAAACTGACCGAAATGTCACTCGTACCAAAGCTTGGCGCTTGTGCCATGGGAACGGTCAGAAAATCATCTTCGGTGATGTCGAACGTGCCTGGACCGGCCCCCAAGAATTGAGCCGCCTGCCCCACGGCACCTTCGACCAATTCAATGGTGGTGGTTTCTGTGGCCGAAGCGTCGTGTCCATTTCCGGTACGGTCGGCAAATGGATCGGGAGATTCAAAGTCGTAATAGGCAACGATGTCGCCGTACAGCAAAGACGAAGAGAAACAGAAAACCAGCGTCACGAGGGAAAAAAGCGTTCGAATCAGCATGTTACGGACATCTCGCGTATTCAGGGTTCGTCTCGACAATCGAAGCTACAGAATAGCCCGATTGCCGGCGCGAAGCAAATACACAAACACTTCTCGCCAGAACGGCGAAGCGACGCCTTTGTCATACTTAGTGGTTACAATACGTGAACGCTTAGCCGGGAATGGCCGCTTGCAGAGCCGACTTCTTTTCCGTCAGCTGATCGACAAGGTCTTTGGGCGTGAGTGCCGAAGGATTGTCGTCCAAGAATTTAAGCACGTCGTTGAGTTTTACGTCGATAGCGCCGTAGGTGTTTCGCAGATTGGCGTCTGGATCGGCGATAGGCTTCAATACTTTCATCGCGGCGTTGATGCAACCGAGTTGGCTCTTGAGGCGCCGTCGGGCTTGATCA
>JAGQOZ010000785.1 GCA_020426955.1 Planctomycetales bacterium | reverse complement strand
CTCGTCCACTACAAAACCTACAAAGCCTCAGGACTCGTGGCCTCGTCAACTACAAAACCTACAAAGTCTCAGGACTCGTTGCCTCGTCCGCTACAAGACCTAGACGTTGCCTCGTCCACTACCGATTCTCGGGACTCGTTGCCTCATCCACTACCGGTTGTCGTGGCCGACCGAGTCGTTAGTCTTGAGTTTCGCTCGCCAAGCTTTTTTGACTTCGCCCGTCTTTCAAGAACGCCAGCAGGTCGACGAATTCGGTTAAGGTCAATTGAGCCACCGTGCCGTCGGGCATGAGGCTGGTTTGGCTGGGATCGAGTTCTTCGATTTCGTTCTTGTTGATGCGAATGTCGCGTCCATTGGCGTCGCGCAAGACCACTTCGCGATTATCTTCGCTTAGCTTCAAACCGCTGTATACTTGCCCGGAACCAGTTGTCGCGTTCCAAGTAGCAAAGCCCTCTTTGATTTCCTTGGACGGAACCGCCACCGATTCAATCAGCTTTTCAATGGTGTGCGTCTGCCAGATTCCAGAAAGGTCGGGCCCAATCTGCCCGCCGACGCCTTCCAGCTGATGACACTTGGCGCACTGGCTTTTCTCTTTGGCCAAGAACACCAATTTGCCTCGTTCTGCATTGCCCGTACGCCGCACCAAATCCTTGATTCGCTCCACTTCGCTTGGCTCGTTGGAAATCTTCAGGCCGTCTTGATAGAGCCGAGCGATCAGGTTCGAAATTTCGCCGTTCGCATCATTTGGCACATGACGCTGTAGTCCGCTGGCCACTCGAGCCAACTGTTGCGAATCCATTTCTCCCGCCAAGTAACGTTGTGCCACTTGGATCGCTTGATCTCGCCGAGTTCCCAGGACATCAATGGCGGCGGCTACCGTTTGAGCGTCGTCTGACTGCAACAACTGTTGCGCCAACGGCACAGCCGATTCGATTTTGACTTGCGAAACAAGCGACAAGATATCGGCCTGCAGCGAACCGGTTGTCGCTTTGCACAGTCGCACCAAATCGTCGACCACTAATTCGACACCTTGATCTTGACGATCCAAAAACGGCCACGCTTCTGCGCGAAGCATTCCCAACGACTGCACCGCCGCCGAACGCACTTCATCGCGGCGATTACCATCTGCAATCACGTCTACCAAAGGACGTACGGCGGCCATGATGCGCAGTTCGCCGATGGCGTGGATGGTGTCCAACTGAATGTCACCGTCATCAGACTGCAGCAACCGTAACGCCAAATCGGCAACGCCTGTGGCTTGGCCACCACCCAGCATGCCCAACGTCTGTAGCGCGGTGACTTGCAACGAATCCGCCGCATCGGGATGCTGCTGCAGCCACGCCAAAATGCCAGACGAATCGACGGTTGGATGCAGCAAAATATGTCGATACGTTTCCAATATGCGTTGCAGTTGCGCCGTCGTTAACGCATCCGCGTGGTCCGATAAAATGCGGTCCAGCGCGTCGGCGGCTGGACGAGTGCGTAACGCTTCAAACAGTCCGATACTGAAATCGATTTGCTGTTGGTCGCCGCTCTGGATGGCGGCCACCAACGGTTCCATGCCAGCGGCGCCGCAATATTCGATCGCTCGTAAAATTCCGTCGAACAAATAAACGTCTTGGCGATCGGTTGAGGCCAACGTGGTTAACAGATGCGTCGCCACGGTTCGAATAAGTTCGCCTTGCGCAACATCGGGAATCGACCGTTCTGCCATCCGACCTGCCGCCAATGCAGTCGCTCGACGCACGGCCGGATGCGCATCACTTCGCGCCGAATTCAACAACACGTCGACCGTTTTTTGGTCAAGAACTCCATGCCGATTTAAGGCTTCCGCCGCCAAACGCCGAACGTCCTCGTTGTTGTCGTGGGCCAGCAGCTGCGTCATGGCGGCCTGCGTCTGAGTGTCAAAATACGTACTGGCCGCGCCAATCGCTAACGCTCGTGCTGCGACACTGGCCGACACATCGTTGGCCAATGCTAACCATTCCTTAGCGAACGAATTGCCACGCTGCAGCAGTTCCGCTTGTGCTCGATTCCGTAGTTCCGCATCGCCGCTGGTCTTAATCAGCGCAAACAACGCGTCTGGTGATTTGGACGCGAGTTGGCTCCAGGAATCCATACTCGTCAGCGGAATGGCGGGATATTCGGCCGTACCGCTCCAGCTGAGCCGATAGATGCGACCATGTTGCGAATCGCCCCACGACTTGCCAGCGCCGCCGCTGTCGGTTCGCCAATCCAGAATGTAGATCGCACCGTCTGGACCCGCCAACGCTTGTACAGGACGAAACATCCCATCATCCGCTTCCATCAACGTGAATTGTTGCGTCACGGCAAACGTGCTGCCGATGCGTTCAATTGCGTACGCTCGGACCTTCATCCGATAACAGTCTGGATAGATCAGCAGCCCGCGGAAAAATTCCGGAAACTGCTCTTGTTGATACAGCAGCAGCCCCGCCGGAGCACCTCGACCCGTCTTCAGCATCGACGGCATTTTGCCAGGGCGTTCGCCAAAGACAGCGCCACGAGCGAAA
>JAGQOZ010000784.1 GCA_020426955.1 Planctomycetales bacterium | reverse complement strand
CTAGGCCCAAACGACGTTTGAATTCTTCGGCATTGTTGTTGTCGATTCGCCATTTCACGCCAGGCGGCAAAATGGTTTCAAAATCCTGCATGGTCTCTTCCACCGCGGCCGCAATTTCGATCGGGGATTGCGAACCAACTCGATAGACATTCAATTCGACCGCCGGAGTTTGGCTGAACTGCGAATGAAATCCAATTTCTTCAAAACCGTCTCGAATGGACGCGATATCGCCCAGCGTCACCAGCGGTCCGTCTTGACCGGCCACAATTTCGATTTTTGCGAATTCATCGGCCCATTGTTTCCGCCCTTTGACTCGCAGCAAGATTTCCCCGGCGCTGGTTTGAACCGAACCGGCCGCTACGTCTTGACTATTGGTGCGAATGATGTTGGCCACTTCCGACAACGTCAGACCGTATTCTCGCAGGCGTTGCCGAGGAATCTCGATGTGCGTCACATACTGCGGGACGCGGCGCAGTTCCACTTGCGTGATTTTTTCATGCGATTGCAACTGGTCACGCAATTGTTCTGCCAACTTGCGCAACTCCCACACGTCAATTGGTCCATAAAGTGCCACCAGCATGACTTCTTGCTGACGAGTCTGCAGGCTCACTTCGGGTTGTTCAATTTGATCAGGAAACGTGCGAATTCGGCTGATGGCTTGATCGATATCTTGCAAAGCTTTCATGCGGTTTTGGCCGGCGACCAATTCAATCAGCACTTCGCCTCGGCCTTCGCGAGCTTCACTGATGAGCTCTCGAATTCCTTCCACGCCGCGAACCGCTTCTTCAATCGGTCGCAGAATGCCTTGCTCTACTTCTGAAGGCGCCGCGCCGGGATAGGCCACTTCCACTTCCACCACATCCAATTGGAATTGAGGAAAAACCTCTTTCTGCATGACTACGGCAGACCAGATGCCACCGCCCAGCAAGATAAACATTAGCAAGTTGGCGGCAATGGAATTTCTGGCCATCCAAGCAATGGCACCGCGATGCGATTCGGTCGACGCTGCTGGATCAGTCGCCTGCGGCGAACCATTCGATTCTGAATCATCACTCACGGCGTCAACTCCGCAGACGACGATTCATCAACCAAGGGCGTCGATTCCATTTTGCGAAGTCCCACGCCTTCGGCGACCGTGGCCAAAGTGGTAACGACTACTTCGTCACCGCCATGCAACCCCGATTGAACATAAGCGAATTCTGCGTCGCGAAACAAAATGTCTGTCTGGCGAATTTCCAGCTTTTCGTCTTTCAGCACCCACACGGTATCGCCATCGCGAACTAAGTCACGCGGAAGTCGCACCACGTCTTCAATCGGCCGACCCTCAATTTCCACTTCCATCAGCGTGTCCAGAATCAACCGAGGAGCATTGGAGTCTTGGCTCAGCGGATCATCTACAGTAATCAGGATTCTCGCCAACCGAGTCCGTTGATCCAGCGTGCCGATCATGCGACTTACCCGCGCTGGACGATGGCCTGCAGGTCCCCAAGCGTCGCGGTTTCGCAAGATCACGGCCGAACCTTCTCCGTCCGTTTCCGGAAACTGCACCCAACGCAACGTTCGAACCGGTACCGTGGCTTCCATCCAATATTGATCAACGCCCACCAGTTGGCCCAATTCGTCACCCGGTCCCACTTGCGAACCGACATTGACCGCTCGGCTCATGACTTGCGAGTCAAACGGGGCTACCACTTTGGTTCGCTCCAAATCCAATTTCGCTCGCTCCAAGGCCGCTTGTGCGGCATGCAATTGTGCCTTGATGGAAACCAATTGCGGTTCGCGCAACACGAGCGCTCGATTGGTTTCGTCAATCGACCCTTCCAACAGTGCCAACTCTTTTTTGGCCAAGCTCTGCCGTCCCTCTTCAATTTCTAACGACGCTTCAGCTTGCTCCACTTCACTTTGGCGAATGGAGACCGCATTTTCAAAATCAGACGGATCAATTTCCAGCAACGTTTCTCCGGCGCGAACCATGCCGCCAGGAACGAATTCCGCCGAAAGCTTGGTCACCTGGCCTCGCACTCGAGGACTCAGCAAAACATCTTGCGCTGGGCGAACCGAACCAAGGACAACTAATTTGGGCGAATACGTACCTCGTTCCACCGTCACGGTTTCGACCAAAGCAGCTGATTTCCGAGTGGCATTGATGGTCTGCGCCGTTGGCTCGGTACGGTTAATGATCACAATGGCGGCGGCGGACGCGGCCAAGATTGCCAAACACACAAGGGCGTTAACCAGCACACGCAACCAATTCTGTGGCGATCGGTGTTGGCGAGCGTCATTCATCAGGCGGAATCTCAGGGGACAGGTTCAGGAGGGGGCAAATCCACAGGCAGCAAGGGCACGGCGGATGATTCGGCGGGTGGTTCGGCGGGTGGTTCTATCTCAGGCAATCGAGCTGCCTGGCCGGTGTCCGACTCCACTTGCTGCGGGACATCCAACGGCGGCAGTGTAGCTAACTGCGGCTGCGTGTCAAAGTCGCCTGCCAGAGCCAAGTAAAGTCCGATGCGGATCAAAACCAAGTCTAGTCTGGC
>JAGQOZ010000783.1 GCA_020426955.1 Planctomycetales bacterium | reverse complement strand
GTTCCGCCAAAGACGCAAAGTCCGCTGTCATCAATTGATACGCCGCTTGACTGGCAGCCAAGCGTTCCAAGCTTCCTGTTCGCTTGCGTTGTTCGGTCGTTTCGCTAGGAATCAGATGCATCGGCACCAGTGACGGGCTGTCCAAATGGTTGCCTTTCCGAGTGGCATTGATCAGCGGAATTTCAAACACATGTTCCGTGTTACGAAAATCCATGATCTCGCTGTCACCAATTTCTACAATGCCGTCTCGCAAATGAAATTCCAGAATCTGCTTTTCCTTGTTGCTGCGAAGTTCCGCTTCACGCGCATTAATAGTCACGGACGGCGAATTGCCTGATGTACGAATGTCAATGTGCGGCTGCATTAACGTTCTATCCTGGACATCTCGCACATTGATCCAAAACCCGCTAACTCCGTATGACTTTTGGGTTCGCAACATGCGGTACACCACTTCTTCCACCGATTCGATCACCACGGTATAGATTCCAGTGCGACCCCAGGACGGCGCCAGATCGTTGATCCACACCGCTACCAGACTTACCAAGAAACCAACAATCAGCGCCGGCCGCAGCAAGGCCTTGGGTGAAATACCCAATGATTTGGCGGCCACCACTTCATTGTCTGCGGACATGCGACCATAAACACTGCACGTGGCAATCAGAATGGTCGCCGGAATGGAAGGCTGTAATGCCACCGGGACAACATAAGGAATCATTCGCAAAATGGCGTTGATGCCCAAGCCTTCTCGCAAACCTTCGCGAATCACTCCTACCAACATCAAGAGCAGCGTGATGCCAAACAGCGTCATCATGAAGATGGAGAGAAGTTCGAAAAGGATATATCGAGTTATCCGAGTCACTGCGGCGAATCCTAACGTCCATGTTTGCGGGGCGATGCAGACTGTAACAAGTCCGGCGACAAAGGAAAAGAATGAACTAGTCAGTTGCTAGCAACGCATGCAGGTGGGTTTGCTATCTTCTGTTGACCTTAACCAGGCCGATGTATACATTCCCCGCATTCCATTGATCGTCGTTCCGCTTGAAAACTTTTGCCGCATGAAAGTGGGCACTGCCATGAAGTTGCATTCGCTCTCCGCTTCGGATCGCACCGCTGCCTGTGATCTTTGTCAAGCCACGTCATTTCGTCTGGTTGGTACGAAGGATCGTCGAGGTGATGAATTAGAAACCGTGATTTGCGAAACCTGCGGTCTGGTTTCTCATCAACGTATTCCTACCGACAGCGAATTGAACGAATACTACGCTGCGGAATATCGGCAAGATTATCACGGCGAATATATGCCTTCACCGCACCGCGTGGTTCGAGCTTGGGAGGGCGCGAACTGGCTGTACGATCACTTGGCGCACTACCTGCCGCCTGCGTCCAAGGTGTTTGAAATTGGCGCGGGCATCGGCTGCACCGTGAAGCGATTCGAACTCGGAGGCTTCCAGTCCGAAGGTATCGAACCTGGAGTTGGCTTCAGCGAATTTGCTCGCAATCAACTTTACGCCCAAGTTCGTCCCGACTGGCTCTTCGATCTTAATCTTAATTCGCCCCAAGATCTCATCTTGCTGGTCCACGTTATTGAGCATTTTCAATCACCTCGGCACGCTCTAGAAACCATTCATCAGTTCCTCAAACCCGATGGTTTGCTGTACGTTGAATGTCCCAATGTAGCTGGTCCACATGCTGCTCCGGGAAAACAGTTTCACTTTGCTCACATCTATAACTTTGCACCTCATACACTCGAAATGTTGGCCCAGTCTTGTGGCTACACGATTGAGCAGAGAATTCCCGTGGACGGAGAACTCACGTTGAGGTACCTATTCCGCCGGTCAGACACAAGCAACCTACAGCTTCAGCCGCAATTCGCTCAAACCACGTTGGACGGCATGTTTCGCTACAACACCCTGTCATACCACCTGCGTCCGGCCTACTGGGGCAAACGCATGCTTCGAGACATCCGATTCGCACGCCAACGCCTGACAGCTCGAACTCAGCTTCAACAGATCTTGCAACAATGTCGCCAAGCGAAGTCAACCTTGCGCCATGCCGCTTAACGTAGCCAAGTCATTTCAACCACCCGCCACAGCTGTTTGTCGAAGGTGATTGGTCGAAGGTGTTTGCCCTGTCTGCGTACATTATTGCGTAGGGCGATTACTAGCTGTACCTTCGAAACGAGCCAAGTTCGATCCGTTGGCATGACGTAGCACGATTCCAGTGTCATCAATCCCAGCGAATTCCAGAAAAAACCTATCGAGACCACTCTTGCCAGAAACCTTCAAATCAGCGAAATTCTAGCGATGATCGGGGTGTAGCTCAGCCTGGCTAGAGCGCTACGTTCGGGACGTAGAGGTCGCAAGTTCGAATCTTGTCACCCCGACTTTATAAGTTGTTACTGCTAAACACTTTACGACTTGGCCAGTTAGGCCCCTATCAGTCGGTTTTTCTAGAGGCCCCCTTTCTTGTGCCCCTGTTTACCTGGGATTCTACCCGGTTGGCTCGCCGAAGTGAAGCGTGTGGCCTTGGGTTCTAGCCAATGAG
>JAGQOZ010000782.1 GCA_020426955.1 Planctomycetales bacterium | reverse complement strand
AACCTCTTGTTGCTGCTGGCGACTGGGCTTGGCCGTGCCGATGTCCATGTTTCGATAGATGGACATGGAGTCTAAAGCGATGATTTCCGCGTTCAGGGATTTGGCCAATTCGATTCCGATAGTCGTTTTTCCGCTCGCGGTCGGTCCGGTGAGGAACCAACAACTGGTAAAGAGGTTGGAAGTCATGGGCGTGTCTATTGGGTTGGTCTTGATAAGATTCGGTATTACGGACGAAGTCGAATTTGATGCTTTTGCATGAACAGGGATCTGGCAATAGCGTCGACAGCGCCGCGAGACGTTTATAAGGGGGCTGCCATTTTCGAGCCAGTCCTGTCAGAATTAACCGGCATTTCCGCTTGGTTTCAACCAAGTTTGGAGGCCGTATCGTACCCAGCGAACAGTCCCTATTGACTGAAAGAGGATTGGAATCATGCCTGATGGGCAAACTGTTTTCCAGCAATTGATGCAGACCATCAAGGACCGTCGTGATCATCCGCCGGAGAAATCATACACCAATTCCTTGCTGGCAGGCGGGGTGCCTAAAATTGGCGGAAAGATCTCGGAAGAGGCGGCCGAAGTGGTGGAAGCGGCAGGCGAAGTAGGGACCGAACATTTTGTCTACGAATGTGCGGACCTGCTTTACCATTTGTTTGTGATGATGGCGCTGCGGGACGTAGAGCTGGAGCAAATCGAAGCCGAATTGGCTCGGCGCTTCGGCATTTCGGGCATTGACGAAAAGGCATCAAGAAACGCGTGAAAAACGCCCTTCGGATAGTGGAAATGAACGCAGAAAGACGAAACATGCAGAACTTGCGAATCGGCGTCCCCAGCAAAGGGCGATTGAGCGAATTAGCTGCGGAATTGTTGGCTCAAGGTGGAATGGGATTTCGTCGGCAAGACCGAAGTCTTTTTGCTCGAGTAAAAGATATTCCGATCGAAATCACGTTTCTTCGTACGGACGATATTCCTGTGCTGTGCGCAGAGGGCGCCATCGACATGGGGATTACCGGAAGCGATATCGTGCAGGAAAACGAAGTGGACGTGCAAATTCGCCTTAAATTGGGCGTCGGAAAATGCCGTCTGGCTGTTTGCGTGCCCGAATCTAGTTCGATCCAGAATGTAGCTGATTTAGATGGATGCCGAATTGCCTCGACGTTTCCTCGAGTGACTTCGGCATTTTTGCGGCAACACAATGCTTCCGTGCATTTGGTAAAGCTTTCCGGTTCGGTCGAGGTGATGGTCAGTCTGGGAGTGGCCGATGCCATTGTGGACTTGGTAGAAACGGGCAGCACGCTGGCGGCGAATCAATTGCGCATACTGACGGAAATTGGGCAATATGAAACGGTTGTAATCCAGGGAAATGGCTGTCGATTTCCGGAATTGGCGGATCGAATTATCAGGAGGTTGGAAGGTGTAGTGATTGCCAGAAGTTATTCGTTGTTGGAATACAATATTCGCCGAGAATTACTGGAGCAGGCTGAAAAGGTGACGCCCGGGTTCAATTCGCCCACCGTTAATGCGTTGGAAGATCCCGATTGGTGTGCGGTACGAGTCATGGTGAAGAAGAAGGATATAATCGAAGCTATGGAGAAACTGGAATCGATTGGCGCGAACGCAATTTTGGAGACAGAAATTGCGAATTGCCGTCTTTGAAACAGTCAGAATTTCGATTCACTTTTTGAACACAATTCAAAAAACGCCTGTGAAAAACGGCCTATTTTGCCGGTTGATTTGGATGGTGGGAAAAAAAGGGAAAAAAGAGAAGCAGATTGTTGACAGCCCTGATTTCCTGGATATCCTAAACCTTGTTGAAGCAAATAACTTTATGGATTGCTCGTGAAAAATAAAAAACCTGATTGCTCTGAACCAGAGCACTTGAAAGGGACGCTAATTAAGGCACTCACAATCGCACCTCCTCCTTGCAAGCTCGTAACGGGCTTTGGTAATTGGTGTGTTGTTGTGAGTGCCTTTTTTTGTTTTTGACGTTTGTTTTTGAAATTAACTGTGACTTTTGATTTACTCAACTTTGGTGGAGGGAGACTTATGAGCAAGAGACTTTTGGCGTCGCTCGCTGCAGTACTGATGATGGCATCCGTTTCTATGGGACAGAAAGCACCGGTTGGTGCTGGCGAGACTGCGGCTGATGTCTTGTCGCTGGTTTACAGTCCCGATACCGGAAACCTGAGCATTGATTTGGGTTCTGGCGGAGCGGGTGCTTTGGCTAATCTGACTACTTTGGAAATTCGTTCGGCCGGTGGGAACTTTACTGGTACCCGTCCTGGTAATTTGGGTGGCTTGTTTGACGTTTTCAACGCTAACAAGTTGTTCAAACTGGATCCAGCTGGATACGGTAACTTGGACTTTGGTCCCGCTATGGCCAAGAATTTGAGCGGTGACGCTCTGGTTGCCGACTTGCTAGTTGACGGTTCCTTCGTCGGTGGTGGCGGTGTTGGCAGCGTACCTGTAGCTCTGGTACACCCAGACTTCATGGTTCCTGAACCATCCAGTATGGTCATGGTTGCTCTTGGATTGCTAAGCGTTGCAGGATT
>JAGQOZ010000781.1 GCA_020426955.1 Planctomycetales bacterium | reverse complement strand
AAATGCCGCCTCGGTCTCGTCAATGTCCAGCACTAACGCAGGAATACTACCACCGAGGGACTGACGTAGGTGGCCATCGATCAACTCGTATTCGTCCCCCTCAATTTCACGGACCAGGACGCAATCAACCCAGCCGACCCGCTCCATAACGTGCCGCAACGCGGCGGCCTGTGCGTCCGAATGTGTTCGCCAATTCCGTGGATTCGGCCTGATTTTCTCGGCTTCTATGCGTTTGAACGCCTTGATCCTGTCGCGTACCAATGTCCAGTGCTCCAAAGTAACTCAGCATGAATCGGAGCCCTGTTTCTATCGCGTCTGGCCCGTCGTCGTGAACGCCCTTTTGACCAAATAAGCGAAATTGCTTGAGAACTTCCGCTGTTCCGTCTGACTTGACGAACCGGATTTGCCGGTTGCAAACAAACGGATCTAACCTTCTCATTCGCACCATCTTGTCAACGTTTTCTTGCTGAAAACTGACGACTGGCGAATGGATGCCGTAACCCGGCAAACGAATCTCGCCGTACGTTGCAACGAGTTCGGAAAATGCCACGCCCTCGAATCCGACAACGTCTGGTTGCCGCGGTAGCGAGCTCGCCAAAGATCCAATCTCACGGAATGTGCCCTCGTAGCCCGTCTTTGGCATCCTGGCCGCCACGTAGATCAATCCGTCGCTACGCGTCCCAATAGCGACAGCCGCGGCGTAATCCTTCTTGGCGATGTCTTTCGCGTTGGTCGTTGGATCGCAGAAGATCACCAATCTCTCGATGTAATCAGGCATCGCATCGATTTCGATACCGTCGAATAGTTTTGGATCCCATTCGTAGCCGCTAGGATCTGTCGGATCTCCCTCGTAAACGGCAGACGCCTTGAGCGGTCCCGCCAGTCGCTTATCCTCCATTCTTTGCTCTAGCGAATGCAGCTCGGCACACAACGGAGCGTCGGCTGCATGGACCAATTCCGGTTCTGGCGTGTCGTGCCGGTAAATATCTTCCTTCGGAATGCAACGGAAATGGATACTCGCCCAAGGTTTTCCGAGCACGCCGTCAGGCTTTTCTCCGCCGAACATGTCATCTATTCGATGAAATCCATGTGAATCCTGAATGTGGCTCGGACCTAGAATCTCTGCTATAGGGCTGATTTTCTTGATTCTCCCAATCAAATCATCTGGATGCCAGCGAGTGTTGACGCATACGATCGCCGCGTCTTCTGTCAGTCGAGTGTTGGCGACTGTCAAAAACCAGTTCCAGCGGCTTTCCCGAATCTGCAACGACATGGCCTCTTCGTAATCCTTGAACATGTCATCCAGGATCAACAGGTTGAGGCGTTCGCCCGTCAGACTACCCTTGGCTCCCACAGAAAGCATTTTTCCATCATGCCCAGCGACTCCCCATTCACGCCGGCCGAACTTGTATCGCGACAATTCAAGGCCGAACACACTCGGAGCATATTCGGCGAATACGTCCCGTGCCTGGCCGCCCAGCGTCATGGCCCGAGTGGTCGAATATGATATCAATCCGACGTTGTGATCTGGATTCTGGCCGAGATACCACGCTGGAAATAGTTTCGACGAAAACTCCGACTTTCCGCTTTGCGGCTCTTGGACCAGCAATAACCGGTCAAACGGATCGTCGCCGTCGGCCAATCTCTCGAGGTAATCGGCCGTCAGCTCGGAATGCGGGAACGGGCACCATTGGCCCTCTGTCGCCAGCATGTTCCACGCGACGGTGGAATACCGTGCGGCGACAGTCAAGCGTTCTCGATCAGACTCCATGCGGTAGATTCAGCGAATGTTGCTTGGGCATGTGATGCTGGAATTGCGAATAGTAGACCGTGGATGCGGACGCGGCAGTTAGCTTGATTTTGCAATCAGGCAGTCGCAAATAGGTCACGCCGGTTTGTTTGAACACGACTTGACCACCGGAATACGGATCTCGCAATGGCTGAAAAGTTCCTGTCCCTGGATCAAACGTAACCGCGATGTCCCCATTATGTTCGGTCACGATAAACGCATAGTCACCACCAGGAAGATGATGCGTTCCGTCTGATGCCGTCGCGTCATCAAGTAGCAAATGATTGGCCATGATACCCTCACAAATTCAGTGCTCGTCGAATGCCAATTTAAACCGTATGGCGAAATGCTGACAATCTGGTTTTCTGTCATGACGAAATACGTAGAATGCTATCGGAGGTAATTCAAATGGCCAGAAAAAACTTGTCCAGCGGTGAAGGCATCAGCAGGAAGATAGAAATTCGCGTCCCAGATCAATTGCGAGCTGCCATCAAATCCGTGTTGCGTGATGGCGAAAAGCTATCGGCATTCGCACGTACCGCATTCGAAGCCGAGATTGAACGCAGAAAGCCAAAGTCATGATTCGGCAGCGGTTGCTTTTCCCACTGCCACCGAAGAAACGAGGCAAGTATCGCAAATTGATGCACGTCTGCGATGCTGTTGATGGCTTGGTTCGCTTTCGCTGTAAACGCTGCAAGCACGAAACAGATTGGATTCCGTATTCACCGTGGAAAGCGAAACGCGGCGTACCGTGTTTATTCTGCA
>JAGQOZ010000780.1 GCA_020426955.1 Planctomycetales bacterium | reverse complement strand
GACATCATTTGCAGTCGGCCAATCGATCGGCTGAGGTAATAGTGGTGGACGATGACAGTAGCGACGGAACGCCCGAGGTGGTTAAGTCGTTTGAGCTGGATACGAGTACTGCATGGCAAGTTCGATTGATTCAGCGAGTTGGTCAAACAGGGCTCTCATCCGCTGCTGTCGCGGGAATGCAGGCCGCTATGGGAAAAATTCTGGTGTTGATGGACGCCGATCATTCTCATCCTGCCGACATGATTTCGCGAATTGCTGCAGCGGCGGAATCACACGACATTGCCATTGGCAGCCGCTATGTTGCCGGCGGCAAGTTGGCGGCCGATTGGCCTTGGAAACGGCGTTGGCTTTCCAAGTTGGCAACTTGGTTGGTGCGCCCATTGACATCAGTCAAAGATCCCATGGCCGGATTCTTCGCAATGAGAAAAGCAGTCTTTCAAGCGATACAGCCGAACATTCGCCCCACTGGATTCAAATTGTTGTTGGAAATGCTCTGTCAGCGCCAGATCACTCGCTTCACTGAAATACCAATCCCTTTTCATCAGCGAAAATCGGGCAACAGCAAATTGGATGGGCGAACGCAAAGATTGTTCGCACAACAAGTGCTACGACTTTACCGCACGGCATTGACAGGGCTTCTTTTCAGTTCGAACCGAACTAGCCGCACGAACGTGCCGGATGGCAGTGACCAAGCATTGTCAGCGAATCGATCTACGGCGCCGGTTCGCAGCGGCTTCACCGTCGTGGAAATGTTGATTGTGATAGCGATCATTGGCTTGTTGATTTCGTTGGTGCTTCCGGCGGTACAGGCGGCTCGCGAAGCCGCTCGGCGCACCACATGTTCCAATCAAATCCGCAACGTCGCCCTCGCCGTGATCCAGTTTCACGATGCTCACGGACATTATCCTCGCAGCCGTTTCAAAGTGCCTGACGATGTCGGTCCGGACAGCAAAGCGTGGAGCTGGATCGCGCAAGTCTTGCCGTTCTTGGAGGAACAAGCGTTATACGACGAAGCGGGTGTGGGAGTCCGTTCGCTGCAAAACAATCCGGCCGTGGCCAAGACGATTCCGATCCTGATTTGTCCCAGCGATGCTCGTACCGGATCGACGTCTCGATTGGGTTCGGGCCACTTCAACGACCAGGTGATGGGCGTCACCAACTACAAAGCCAACATGGGTGCGAACTGGGGAGCGGACGAAACACTACCCATAAGAAACATTGGTACGGTTTGGCCAAATCCAAGCATTTTTGGAGATTACGACGGACAAGCACGGGGTGATGGAGTTATGTGGAGAGATGACCAAAAGTTTCGGATGAAAGCAGCAAAGATTCGAGACGGCCTAAGTAAGACGTTTTTGGTTGGTGAAGATCTACCGGAATTGAATACATGGAATTCATGGTCCTATGGTAATCATTCATTTGGAACATGTGCTATTCCGCCAAATTTCCGACCGGGCTCTGCGTCGTGGTGGCCTGACTCTCAGTCGTTTCGTAGCGATCACGCTGGTCTCGTTGGCTTTGCCTACGCGGACGGATCCGTGCAATTCATCTCTGATGATATAGACATAAGAGTTTACCGTGATAAGGCCACTCGCCGCAACAAATGAACGACGGATGTGTGAAATTCTATGAAGAAAACTGCGTGCGTTCTACTAGTAGTGATCGTATTCGTGTCTGTAATATTGGGACAGACGCTCCGTAATAGATACTTCTACGTTGACGAGCAACTTGTTGTAAGTCAAGGGCTTACGCGTCCAGTCGAATGGGCGTCTGATGCCATTTCGCATCGTCTCGTCGTTACAAATGTCGGAATACGCCCCCAGCACGTTGTCGATATAAGTGCATCGTGCAATTGTTCCACATTGGTTCCCAAGACATTTGTAGTGCACCCGCGGGAGTCAACGACGATCGAGATGACGATGAACCTCAGCGGAGCGTTCCACAATGAAACCGAATGGAATAAGGAGTACACGATTCGACTTTCGTCATTTGTGGAAGATGCAAGTCGCCCGATTGTTTGGGACATTGTTTGTCCACTCAAGAATCCTTATGTGTTGGATCGCAGCCAATTGGACATCGGTCAGCTTGTGATTGGCGACTCTTATACGCCGTGGCGAGTTGGACTAAAAGTCAATGACGACGTCGCGAGAATCGAGGCAATTCAATTGGACGGTTTTTCGATCAACGCAAATCAAGAAGTTGGTGAAATAGTGATTGCCCCGGATCTAGACACGCTTGTGGAGGGTGAATTCCGTGACTTCGTATACTGTATAGGAACCGACCGAGACGGCAACTCGTTTCTTGGAACGCGACTGTTGATCACAGGTGCCGTAGTACCAGACGTTCAAGCGTTCCCAAATAGAGTTTTTTGGCGCGAGAATCAGGGCGAACAAACGATTGTCATTTCATCACGGCTTGGGAAACTCTTTTCAATACTTGACGTCGAATGTTCCGACAACGGTTTTTCCGTCAATACTGAATACAACCAAGCACAAGTCTCACATGTTCTTCAACTGACTCGCCGGAGAACAAAAGAATCTGAGACTTCCGGGACATGTA
>JAGQOZ010000779.1 GCA_020426955.1 Planctomycetales bacterium | reverse complement strand
TCGGGTTGTTCTTCCACATCATCGTTGGCGGATTTAACAGTGAAGACCAGTCCGTTTTCCGACGTCGGTGTTTTGAACTTCAGCGGGATGACCAATTCGTCCAAGCCTTGCGCGCTGGACGCAGCGACCCAGGGCAGGGCGTCGCCGGAAAACTTCAGCGTATGTTGGTGCTGATAGGTTGGTTCATTCGAAAAATCAATTTCCACTTGAGCGGATTCGCCACCGATGGGCGGATAGTCCAACCACAACGTTCCGGTGTTATCGGTTCGATCTCCGGGCGCGCCAAAGTTGATACCCAAACGACGAATTCTCTGTCCCGGCTTGGTCAACGTTGCCGTATTGTTGACCGACCACATATCCATCTGCGGCATGTGGACCAATGCTAATGACGTTTGGTTTTGGTAGGAACAGCTGCAAGTCCGAGTGTAATCTGGAGCGTTCAGCAAACCGTTAGCTACCACCAAATTGGACGTACATCCAGATTTGAAACCGCCTAAGTTTCCGGTGCCGCTCATGGTTTCCAAGTCGTAGTAGCCCGCCGCGCCGGAACGAAATGTCAGCATGTTTTCACTGGCGATAATGTTGTTGCACCCGTACGCGCGAGAAATCTGCCAAGGCTGTTCCACACCGGTTAACGGGTTCATGATCAACTTGGGACGGCCGTCCAGCAAACTAAACGCGCCAGAGGAAAGTTGATAGGAATTGGCGTTGGTCAAAATGGTATCGCCATGCAAAATACACGGCCCAGAATATTCTCGATTGTCTACTCGCCAACGTTCCTGACCGCTGGCTCCTTCATAAACCGCCATGCCTTGGCCCACTTCGGTTTTCATGCGGTCACTGGCGGCCGCTCCGGCTTGCAGCAGCAGCGAATATTCTTCTGAATAACCGAGCCACGTGCCGAAGATATTTTCGTCCACTTCCCAAATCGGTTCGCCGGAATCTGCATTCAGAGCAAGAATGCGGTAGGTGTCTGGCGCCGAGATTCCTCGGCGCCGAAGTTTATCTTCCACCGGTCCGGGCAATTTGTCCAAACAGTAGATTCGTCCGTCTCCGGCAACAATCCCGTTGTGCAGGAAGCTATGCTTGGCGTCGGTCTTCCAGATCTGTTCGCCGGTATGTCGATCAAACGCGATCAGACCCATCGACGCGGAAACGTCCATGCTTTTCGAACCGAATCCTTTGGAATTACCCGACAGCAATTTGTCGACTTCATCGAATGAGATCGAATGCCGTTCTCGATAATTGGCGAATCCGGCGCCTGCCAACAAGATGTCATTGTAAACGCCAATGTAAGCCCACTGACGATTCTCTTTGGGCACATCGGCCGGCAATGAAATTACTTTGACCGTTTCGCCCGTCTTGGCATCCAGCACGTTGCACGCATCCCCTTCCACGATATACACCAAATCATGGGTGGCCACAAAATTAGTGCCTCGTCCATTCGCACCCGGAATATGCACTTGGTTATACGCTGGATCCAGCGGCGTATCCGCATAAGTGTCGTCAAAGTAAATGTCATACGTTCCCAGATTTTCGAACGTACGTTGCCACAAAATTTGGCCGGTATAAACGTCTCGACAAGAAAGCGACGTCATCCCTTCAATAAACAGTCGCCCGTCTACAATCTGTTCCGGAGGACCGTGACCGTGTCGAGGCAGCACGTCTAAGTTGGACGAACCGCCAAACCACAACACGCCCAAAGGCAATTTCACTCGCGAATCATCCGACTTCACCGTATTGGCAATGTCACCATACTGGTGCGTCCAGTTAGCGGCGCCGGGAAGCGCACCTTCGCGAGTGACCACGCATAGCTGTCCGCTGGCGGCAACTTTGGCCTTTTCCAATTCCGCAGCCTGAATTTGACGACCAATTACGGATGCTTCGTCACCACTAGCAGTGATTGCCACCAAGCTTCCGCCATAGGGCCGAACCGATCGATACGCTTCGGCTAATTGTTCCGGGTTCTGGGCCGCTTGACTTGCCACGTGCGGACTCAACACTACTAAGCGACAAACGTACGGCGGAGCTTGAAACGTGGATATCGAACCGACATGCGCCGAAATTCGTCGGCCATATTCGCCCGTTGCGTCCACCGTTCGGCGAAATCGATCGACCGCTTCGATATTTTCATCAACTACCACAATTTGCAGCTTAGTTTTGAGAATGAAGCTGCGCAGGGCCGCTTCGTCATCTAGGCCAAACCACAACGCGTAGCCCAAATCAGAATCAACAAAGTTGGCTAACGTGGCGGGCAATTGGTCCGCGTCTTCCTGTTTCAAGGGCGCTAATTCTTGCTTCCATTGTTGGGGACTGGCTGTTTCCGGACCAGCGAACGCCAGAATTTGTCCGTCCAGCGTCACGGCAAACAGTTGATTGTCCGCCGCAATCAAGCGAACCACGTCTTCCGGAATGTCGATTGTCCAGACCACTTTGCCCGCAAACCAGCTACCGTAAATCTTGACAGCCGTCAGCTTGCCGCCGCCAGCTGCGTACAAGTATTTGCCGACTTTGATCAGGTCGCCACTACCATCAACACCAACCAGCTTCCATGACAATGACTT